>JAEZJR010000038.1 GCA_023415725.1 Acidobacteriota bacterium | reverse complement strand
TGGATATTATCCCCGTTAAATGGTCGGATGAGGGTGTTTTGATGTTGGATCAGCGGTTGCTGCCGACGGAGGAGACGTGGCTGACGCTAAAGACGTATACGGACGTCGCTAAGGGCATCAAGGACATGGTGGTGCGTGGGGCTCCGGCTATCGGGGTTTCGGCGGCGTACGGGATCGCGTTGGGGGTGAAGGGCTTCGTCGGGACGAACGTCGACGACCTTGAGGAAGAGGTGGATTACATCTCCGAAGTGATCGGTGCCACCCGGCCTACGGCTGTGAACCTTTTTTGGGCTATCGACCGGATGAAACGCACTTTCCAGAAGGCGAAGGCCGAAGGGAGGTCGGTCAGCGAGATCAAGCAGATACTTGTCAGCGAGTCGAAGGCCATTCACGACGAGGACATCGAATCGCAGCGGCTGATCGCACAGTTCGGCGGGGAATTGCTCAACGATAACGACACGGTGTTAACGCACTGCAATGCCGGTGCTTTGGCTACCGGAGGCGTCTGGGGGACGGCCCTGGGCGTGATTCGCGGAGCCGTAGACCAGGGCAAGCATATCGCCGTTATCGCGGACGAGACGCGTCCTTATCTGCAGGGTGCTAGGCTTACGGCGTGGGAGCTGCACAAGGACGAGATCCCGGTCACGCTGATCACCGACAACATGTCAGGGCACGTGATGAAGAAGGGACGGGTGCAGGCCGTCGTGGTCGGCAGCGACCGCATCGCGGCGAATGGTGACGTGGCCAATAAGATCGGTACGTACATGGTCGCCGTGATGGCGAAGCAGCACGGAATACCGTTCTACGTCGCCGCACCGCTCTCGACCGTGGACCTTAACTGCTCCACCGGCGATCAGATACCCATCGAAGAACGCGACATCCGTGAGATCACGCACGTCCAGGACATTCAACTCGCACCGGAAGGCATCGGCGTATCCAACTATGCCTTCGACGTGACGCCTAACGAACTCGTCACCGCGATCATCACGGAGAAGGGCGTAGCGAGAGCACCGTATACTGAAAGCTTGAAAAAGCAGTTCGAAGCGTAGCGTACCAGTTACACCTGTTACCGGGTGATACGGCCCACGGTAAGGTGTACCAGGTTGTAGCACATGTATCTGGTACGGTACGAGGAGCCGACGAAAAATAGTCTTGACTAAGTATGAAACAATGTGGCAAGGTTGATACAATCTAAACCTCGTTCACCTTTTTCGAAAGAAAAGGGAGGGCGAGGTATTTTCATTTGTGCAATTAACTTACTAAAGTTTTAAGACTGCTATCAGAATGATGAGAACCAAAGGTTCGATCCTTAACTAAACGATCTTCATTTCTGTGAGTCTCGAATTCAGTTCACGTTATTGTTTATTCAGAATTTCTTGAACACCGAAGAAGAACAAGAAGGAAGGACACGAAACGACGAGTCGAAACCACGGACCCAACGTGATCCACGGAAACAAAAACACAGCACTTCCGAAGCGAACCAATTGCGTTTTTACTTAAGGTGGAACCCTATCTCGCCGGGAGGTGTACCAGATACAGGTGCTACATCCTGATACACCTTGGCCTGTAACAGTACCACCGTCACTTTTGTATCAGTTCGTAACAGGTGCAACTGATACGCTACGCTTTTTCCTTCACGCCCTGCTATACTTTCCGTGACTGAATCACCATTCATTTTCACCTAATGGAAAATGCAAAATTGAAAATGCAACATGGCGTGTATTTAACGAGACACCGTAACGTTTGGGCAATCTTTAGTTTACATTTTGCATTGTTCATTTTTCATTGCATTGACTACCTATGATCGAACGCGAACAGATCGAGATGGACGTTGTGTTCGTCGGGGCTGGGCCGGCGAATTTGGCGGGGGCTTTGTGGCTGAAACAGAAGATCGCCGAGCATGACGAGCTTGTTGAGAAGGGCTTAAAGCACGGTGACCAGATCGGCGAGATAGAGATCGGCATCGTCGAGAAAGGGTCATTCGTCGGGGCTCATATCCTGAGCGGTGCGGTGATGGACCCGAAGGCCATCCGCGAGCTTATGCCGGACTTTTTGGAACAGGGCTGCCCGGTCGATTCGGTCGTGACGGAGGATGCGATGTGGTACCTGACCGACTCCGGGGCGATCGCTCCACCGATGGTCCCTCCGCCGCTGAAGAACAAGGGCAAGTACATCATCAGCCTCAGCAAAATGTGCGAATGGCTCGGTGAAAAGTGCGAGGAGGCGGGCATCAACATCTTCCCCGAGTTTCCCGCCGCCGAGGTTCTCTACGACGAATACGACCGCGTCATCGGCATCCGCACGGGCGACAAAGGTATCGACAAGGACGGCAAGCCTAAACCGAACTTCGAACCGGGCGTTGATATCCTCGCGAAAGTCACCGTGCTTGGCGAAGGCTCACGCGGCTCCCTGGCTAAGCAGCTCATGGCACGGCTCGACCTGATGGATGGTAAGGAGCCGCAGGTGTTCTCGCTCGGCGTGAAGGAGCTGTGGGAAGTGCCGGAGGGCAATTTCGAGCAGGGAAAGGTCGTGCACACGCTCGGGTTCCCGTCTGATACGCAGACGTACGGCGGCGGATGGATCTACGGGATGAAGGACAACATCGTCAGCATCGGGTACGTGACCGGGTTGGACTACGTTGACCCGAACATCGACCCGCACGCCGAATTCCAGAAGTTCAAGACGCACCCGAAGATCGCTGAGATACTGAACGGCGGCAAGATGATCAAATACGGTGCGAAGACCATCAACACGAGTGGTTATTGGACCATGCCCAAGCTCTACGCCGACGGCGTGCTGCTGGTGGGGGATTCTGCGTCGTTCCTCAACGGCCAACGCATCAAGGGCATCCACACCGGGATGAAATCGGGAATGCTCGCGGCCGAAACGATCATCGAGGCCCTTGCCCACGGCGACACGACCGAGAAGCAGCTCCACCATTACGCCGAAAGGGTGAACCTGAGCTGGATCTACGACGAGCTTTACCCCGTCCGCAACTTCCACGCATCGTTCCAGAAAGGACGCTGGTCGGCACTCATCAACTCAGGCCTGCAATATATGACCGGAGGGCTGGCATGGGGGGTCATGCCGAAGGAACACCATATCGCGGGACATGAGCGGATGGAAATGCAATCGGACAACGGACAGCGGACAGTGGAAAGCGGATCCGCCGTCGCCAATTCGTCTGCTCAGGTCGGAGAGGACGGCAGACAGGTTAGTGCCAGGAACGGGAATGCATTTGCGATGGGCCCTACGGAGCATCTGAAGCTGCCTCGATACAAGGACGTTCCCTTCGATAAGACGCTGACATTCGACAAGGTAACGGACGTGTATCACGCGGGAGTAGCTCACGACGAAGACCAGCCGTGCCACCTGCACGTTTTAGATACAGAGATCTGTGCTACCAGGTGTGCGGAGGAATACGGCAACCCTTGCCAGCGTTTCTGCCCTGCGGCGGTTTACGAGATGGAAGACAATGCCGCTACAGGCCGCAAGGAGCTAAAGATAAACTTCTCCAACTGCGTCCATTGCAAGACCTGCGACATCATGGACCCTTACCAGATAATCAACTGGGTAACGCCCGAGGGAGGCGGAGGGCCGAACTACAAAGGAATGTAGCGGAAAACGGAAAGCGAAAAGCGGAAAGCCGAAAGCGGCGATCGGGAGACTGATCGCCGTTTGTTTTTTGCGAATCGGTAGTTGGCTTTAGGCGAACTTCTCACGGCTCACAGCTTTTCACTCTTCGCTCTCCGATGTTTCTGGCACACGGGTTGCAAAATACATCTCCGAACGATGATTTCCGTACGCGATGCGTACAACGAGCGAGCAAAGGGAGGGTTTTTATGTCGATAATTAATAGGGACGAAGCTGAAGGCAAATGGGAACAGGCTAAAGGCACGATCAAGGACAAGGTCGGCGAAGTGACCGGCGACCGCGATCTTGAGGCCGAAGGCGAGGTCCAACACGCTGAAGGTGAAGCCCAGGAAGGTTGGGGCAGCGTGAAGCGTGGAGTTTCTGACGTCGTCCACGACATCGGGGACGCGATCAACAAATAGTCGGATAACGCCACTCAGGCAACAGGTGCAGCCCAGGCCAAGGTTTCTACCGGAAACGATTAAATTTACGCTTAGGGCCCGGAGGCGACCAGTCGCTATCAGGCATAAACGATCCGGCAATGAAAAAAGCCATTCATACATGGATGGCTTTTTTATCTTTCTGTCAGTACCACCCGTGATAACGGGTGGTGAGGTGTCCGGAGTTTGAACGAATCGGATAAAACGAAAGCCGCCTGAGGCCGGCGGCTTTTGTTACAAATGGTGTGTTTGCTGTCCGCGTTGAGCCCACCCGTTTTCACGGGCGGTACTGACAAATGGACTAGTTCTCGAGGATCTTAAAATTGACCTTGCCTTCTTCGATCTCCTTCATAGCTACCCGCGTGGCCTTGTGCTTGCGGGTATCGACATCGACGCGGGGCAGGGCTCCACGCTGGAGCTGTTTGCTGCGTTGAGCGGCTAGCAGGATCAGACGATACTTCGAATCGATTTCCGGCGGAGCCTCCATCTCATCGGTCTGTTCGTTTTCCAATGCTTCTGCGGTCTCTTGAGCCATAATCTAAGGGTTTTTCTCCAATTTCAAGGTTTTGAACGCTCGAAACTATCTAGAATACCCCTTATCTGCTCACTTTGTCTATCCCTGAGCTGTCTTTCGGCGATTATAACGGACCCCAGCTTTCGTGCAGCGATGGCCACTTCGTCGTTTATTATCACGTACTTAAAGCGTGTGTACTGCATCACTTCACCGTACGAATTTCGTAGCCGGAGTTCCAGGTCATTCTGCCCTTCGGTCGCTCGGGCGATCAATCGGGACCGCAACGTTTCGAAGGACGGCGGCAGTATGAAGATGCTGACCGCGTCGGGGACCTTATCGAGGACGGAGGCTGCACCCTGGACGTCGATCTCAAGTATCACGTCACGGCCCTCGCCGGTGATTCGTTCGATCTGTCGCAAGGAAGTGCCATAGAAATTGCCGTGAACCTCGGCGTATTCCAAGAATCCACCCTCGGCGATCTCCCGTTCGAATTCCGTCTTCGAAACAAAATGGTAATGACGCCCATCCTCTTCACCGAACCGAGGTGCACGCGTCGTTAGCGAAACCGAATAGCCTAAATTCGGAACGGTCTCCAATACTTCCTTAATTAATGTTCCTTTTCCGCCTCCTGAGGGAGAACTGATGATAATGAGATTGCCCTTCACGGTTTAACCTAAGAATGTAAAATGCAAAACGCAAAATGCAAAATTGAAAGCCAACTGCCGGGCTACCTAGTTGAGGCTCTTTGCGGTCTTTATTGACGAAGTCAGCATCTTTTGAAGCTCACCACAGTCGGCGAGGATCGAGCGTGAATGTTCGGCCGGTAAGTAGCCGCTATCCCTAAGCAATTCCACCCAGTATTGTGTCTCGTGAGATTCCTTTAAGGAAATAGACAGTTTATGAATAAAGTCCGGTTTTGATTGAGCATGGTTAGCCTCAATTATGTTTGCACCGATCGATGTTCCGGATCGGAGTACCTGTTTCGATAACACGTACTCCTTATGTTCGCTCGTGACATGTTTGTAAAGGTTAATGATACGCAGTGCGAAACGATACGACTTTGCCTTGAGCGGGTTCTCTCTATTTTCCATTTTGAATTTTACATTTTCAATTACTCGATGTTCTGCACTTGCTCCCTGATCTTTTCAATGTCGCTTTTGATCTGGAGGGCGTTCTCCTTGACGGTCATGTTGGTGGTCTTTGAGGTGATCGTGTTGGCTTCGCGGTTGAGTTCCTGTGTGAGGAAATCGAGGCGTTTGCCAACCTCTTTGTCCTCGTTCATGATCGTGCGGAAGTGGTCGATGTGGGTGCGGAGCCGTGCGATCTCTTCGGAGATGTCTGAGCGGTCGGAAAGGTATGCAACCTCTTGAGCGAGGCGGCCCTGGTCGAGTTCGATCTGCGATTCGCTCTTGGCCAGCATCTCGCCGATGCGTTTGGTGAGGCGTTGGCGGTATTCCTCACTGACAGTGCCGGACTCCGATTCGATGGGTGCGAGTCGCTTCTCGATGTCGTTGATGAGGGAATTAAGCTCTTCTTTCAGAAGTCGCCCTTCCTCTTCACGCATCTTTTGCAGATCGTCGAGAGCGACCCTGAGTGCGGCTTCAACGCCCGCCACGAACTCGGGCTTCAGGTCGTCCTTCTTTGGCATCACGACGTTCGGGAGGCGTGCGATGACGTTCAGGTCAGGCTCGCCGGTGAGGGAGAACTCGTCCTGCATCTGCCGCATGGCTTTAAGATAGCCAGCGATCATCGGGCGATTGAGTTCGTAGGTGATCTCGTCGGTCCGGTCGTAATTGAGGTTCACCTCAACGCGTCCGCGTGAGAGGCGTTCGCCGATGACGTGCTTGATCGTGCCCTCAAGCGGCTGCATCTCACCGGAGAGACGGAGATTGACGTCGAGGAAGCGGTTGTTGACCGTCTTGAGTTCGACGCTGACGGAGAATGTGTTTTCAGTAACGGAACCGCGTCCGAACCCTGTCATTGATCTCATAATTCAAGTTTAGAGTTCCAGCTTTAGCTGGCCTCTCGTTGGCGGCAAATCATTTATGACCCACGCTGTCCGAGTTAAAGCCTGAACGAGCCTGTATCTGTACCATCGTCCCAAACGTATCAATATGTACCGCCGGCATCTGGTACACCCAGATCACACCTGCACTTCCTCTTCCTGGAATTGCAATTCGTAGAGCCTGCGATAACGGCCGTTATGTTCCAACAGTTCGACGTGCGTGCCCGTTTCGGCAATCCGTCCCCGATCCAACACGACGATCTTGTCTGCCTTACGCACGGTTGATAGCCGGTGGGCGATAACGATGGATGTTCGGTTCTGCATCAGATTCTCGATAGCCTGCTGAACGAGCCTCTCGGATTCGGTGTCGAGAGCGGACGTCGCTTCGTCCAATATCAGCACGGGGGCATTCACGAGCACCGCTCTCGCGATAGCTAAACGCTGACGCTGGCCTCCCGACAGGAGCGTTCCTCGCTCGCCTACGAGAGTGTTGTATCCCTCCGGTAGCTCTTCGATGAAATCCGCCGCGAAAGCGACCTGGGCCGCATGGAGGATCTCTTCTTCAGTAGCGTCAGGCCTGCCGTAAGTGATGTTGTAACGGACCGTATCGTTGAAGAGAACCGTTTCCTGAGTTACCAATGCGATCTGCCTGTGAACGCTGCCTATCTTCGCATCCCGAAGGTCGACGCCGTCCCACAGTATCTCGCCTTCGGTCGGGTCGTAGAGCCGTTGGATAAGCTTCACCAGGCTCGACTTGCCGCTGCCGCTCTCGCCGACCAAGGCAACAACGGAACCGCGAGCGATCTCAAGCGAGAGACCGTTGATGATCTTCTTCCTGTCGTTCTGATAATTGAACGAGACGTTTCGAAATTCGATCTTATCTTGCAATGGGGGGAGTTCGACTGCGTTCGGTTTTTCGGGTAACACTTCGGTCTCGTCGAGCACATCCCAGACGTCCTTCGCGGCGGCGAACGCCTTGCTGATCTCGTTGTGCTGACGCGAGATCTTACGCATCGGGTCATAGCTGCGGAAGAGGAAGTACATGAAGGCACCGAATTGTGCAGTATCCAACCGACCCGCATTTATCTCACGAAGGCCGAAATACAAGAGCACCAGCAACGCGATGAATCCGATGATCTCGATCGTCGGTGGGGAAATCGCCGCGAGGCGGCCCGAACGCAGGTTCGCTTTTGCGATGATACGGGCGACACGAGCGAATCGCTCTTTCTCACGGTCCTCGGCACGGTACGCTTTCACGATCGTCTGATTGGCGAGCGTTTCCTGTGCAGTATCGGTGAGGACTTTGTTCCCCTCGAAGGATTGGTCCGCGTAACGTCGGAGTGCCTTGCTGAACTTGGTAGTGAGCAACGCGATGATCGGCCCGATAACGATGGCGCCGAGCATCAGACGCCAATTCAGATAGAACGCGGCACTCAGCAGGAAGATCAGGATCAGGAACTCGCGAAGGACGTCACGAAGGTTAGCCGAAACGGCGTATTCGATGGATGCACAGCTAACGACGAGGCGGGAAACGAGATAGTTGGTTCTGTGACGTTCGAAAAACGACGCCGGCTGGCTCAGCAGGTGGTCGTAGAGCTGTCGCCTCAGGTCAAGGACCGCGGACTGCCCGATCTTCGCCATAAGATACGAAGAGAAGTATTCCGCAACTCCTTTGCACAGAGTGAAGCCGAGCAGGAGCCCTGAAATGACAAGCCAGGCCCGATACCAGTCGTCCCTTGGGACAAGGCTGTTCAGATCGAAGATGGTCTTGGAATCGCCGGCGGCTGGAGGGAGAAACTGGTCGAAGATCGGGACGAGAAGGGCTCCCGTAGCGGTCTCGAACGTGGCGACAAGCACCATCGCCGCGAGGGCGACGACAAACGTCAGCCAATGCGGGCGTACGTACTTTAATAACCTAAGGAAATCATTCATTGACGCCGCCGAAACCTCGAATATACTTGATGACCGGCGGGCAAGTCCAAAAGAGAAGAGTTTGCAACTTCGCTTCCCGATGTGGCATCTTCTGTTGTAACGCCATTCTCCTGGAGTAAATCATGACAAATTACGCTTTCTTCCGGTTAACGGCTCTAGCTCTGACCGCTTTCGCTCTCTCCGTCACAGTTTTCGCTCAGGTTGACGTTCCCCGCAGGACCACCTCGATCACTTACCCGTTGGACGAGACGGTGGTGGTGCAGTTCCGCGGTACGACGCGTTTCCCCCGCATGAAGGGCGAGGCGAGGATCAAGCGGACCAGCCGTAACGGCACCGAGATAGAGTTGAGTGTTTCGAAAATGCCCAGGCCGTTCGAGCTCGGCCGCGGTTTTGCCACCTACGTCCTCTGGGCAGTCTCGCCGGACGGACAGGTCGACAACCTTGGCGAGATCAAGCGACGCGGTTTCTGGGAATTCGACTCGAAGATCAGCGTTACAACGCCCCTCCAAAACTTCGCTCTCATAATCACCGCGGAGCCGCACTTTCTGGTGAAGAGCCCGAGCCAGGAAATTATGCTCGAGAACCTGAGCCCGGTGGCATTGAGCGGACGCAGGATCGAGACGACGCCGGCCATCCAGTACTTCGGGAATTCGAGCGACTTCTTCCGTGATTCGCGGACGCCGGAGATCGCCGAGATCGACTATTCCAAGACCCCTTCGACATTGCTGCAGGCCCGTCAGGCGGTGGCGTTGGCGAAGTTTGCCGGTGCGGAGCGTGACGCGTCTGAGGAACTGCGCGAAGCGGAAACGCTTTACACCAGTGCTCAGGAGGCATGGAAGGCTGGGCGTAAGGAAGAAGATGTCGATGTAACCGCTCGCCGAGCGGTGAGTGCCGCGGTTAAGGCTGAGTCCACAGCTGTTGTTCGCAAGCAGGCTCGCGACAAACGCAACGAGCAGGCCCGCAACGATGCGGAGATCCGGCAGGCCGAAAGCCGCTACGCGGACGCTCAGGCGGAGATCGACCAACTGAAGCGGCAGCTCGCCGATGAGACCCGGGCGCGGGAGTTGGCACAACGCGACGTGGAGAACTTATCAAATCAGCTCCGCGAGGTACGTGCTGATAATCAACGCCTGAGCCAGGACCTTGGCCGAGCCAGAGTCGAGGCCGACAACGCCAAGGCCCGCATCGATCAAATGGAGCAGTCCACCAGGCAGGCCGAAGAAGAACGCGAAAGACAGTCGAAAATTCAGTCGCTGCAAGCCAACGAAGCGGCATTGATAGCTTCACTGAAACGTTTCGGCACTGTGACCAAAACTGAACGCGGGATCGTACTGACTTTGGCGGAAACCTACTGGAGCGCCCCGCGGGCAACGACCTTCGCTCCGATCGCGAATCCGAGACTAACTTCGCTCGGAGAGGTCCTTGCTTCGAACCCCGATTATCGCGTGCAGATCGAATCGCACACGGACGCCACAGGCGACCCGTCGGAACTTGAATCGCTTACGATTCAGCGTTCACGAGCTATCGCGGAGCGGTTGAGCCAGCTTGGGGTTTCCGAGACCCGTATCGAGCCCCGCGGCCTGGGAGCAAGCCTTCCTGTCGCACCAAACACAACGAACGCCCAGAAGGCGAAGAATCGCCGGGTGCAGATGATCTTGGTGCCTTCGATAAGCTAGTTTCAATACACATAATTGGAAACCGGATCGGCGAGCCTTGATTGCTCGCCGATTCGCATTTTGCACCGAATCAGCGAGGGCGATCGTTTTTGAAACCCCTGAAGCGCTCAAGTCGAAAATAGGCTTTGATTTTCCGTTTTCAAAGTGGTTTTATGAATTATAAGCTAAACACCTATGAGCGATAGATTTGCATTACCTCCACTGGAGATCGAGGAGTACCGTCTCGAAAACGGATTGAGAGTGGTGTTGAACCGTGACACTGCGGTACCTGTAGTGGCGATCGCGGTGTATTACGACGTGGGTTCGCGCAACGAGCGCGAGGGTCGTACCGGTTTTGCACATCTCTTCGAACACATGATGTTCCAGGGATCAGCAAACGTCCCGAAGGCCGGCCACTTCCAGTACATCATGAAGGCAGGCGGAACGATGAACGGCACCACATCCAGCGAGCGGACCAATTACTTCGAAACGCTGCCCGCAAATCAGCTTCCGCTGGGTCTATGGTTGGAATCCGATCGCATGCGTTCGCTCGCCGTCACGCAGGAGAATCTCGACAACCAACGCGAAGCCGTAAAGGAAGAGAAGCGGCTTCGTTACGATAACCAGCCCTACGGGCAGATCTTCGATCTGGTCAACCAGATGATCTATAAGAACTTCGCGAATTCCCATTCGACGATCGGGTCGATGGAGGATCTCGATGATGCTTCGGTCGAGGACGTTCAGGAATTCTTCAGAACCTATTACGCCCCCAACAACGCGGTTTTGGTCATCTCAGGTGCATTCGAGACGGAAGTTGCTAAATCATTGGTAGAGAAGTTCTTCGGCGATATTCCTTCGCAACCCCTCCCGCCGGTTCTGGACGTTTCCGAACCGGAAGAAGTGGCGACCACCTATCGCGAATGGGAGGACAAACTCGCCCCCTTTCCGGCATTCCTGCTTGGGTGGAAAATACCGCAACGCCGCACTCCGGAGTCGAATGCGTTGTATCTGGCAGGTAAGCTTCTTTACGACGGGGACAGCTCACGGCTTTACCAAAAACTCGTAAAAGGCGAAGAGTCGGTGATCCAACTCTTCGGTTTCACGGACGAACGGAGAGGCCCTTCAAGCATCTTTGTCGGGGCGATACCGAAACCCGAGAAGGACCTGAGCAAGATCCGAGAGATCATCATGCACGAGATCAATGATCTCGCGACCTACGGCCCAACACCGGAGGAGATGCAGAAACTTCACAACCAGCTTTTCAACGACTCGGTGAGGATGCGGCAGTCATCGATGACGCGAGCGCAGCAGATAGCGGAGTTCGCGTTATATGACGGCAATCCGGCTCTGGTAAATCAGGAACTTGAGGATCTGCTTTCGGTGACGCCGGATGCGATAAGGAACGCAGTGCAGAAATACCTGAACACCGAAAACCGGGCACTGTTGGATGTAGTGCCTGCCGGTAAGGGATAGTTAGTCAAAAAGATTCAAGAGCATTCTATGGGAACTCAGGCAATTCAGACCACGGTACCTGAACCGCTGGAGCCGATCGCTTTCAACATTCCGGAAGCGTTCGAATTGACGCTCGAAAATGGGCTCAGGGTAGTGATCTTCGAAGATTCGCGTCTGCCGCTCGTGAGCTATCGGTTGGCATTCTTCTCCGGCGAGGCGAACGATCCGGCGGGAAGAAACGGTCTGACGTCAGCGATGGCGTCGATGATCACGGAGGGCACCGAGAATTATTCAAGTAGGGAACTCGCCGAAAAGATCGAGCGGCTCGGTGCCAGCTTGCACGTAAGTGGTTCCGACGATTTCACTATCGTCTCGGCTTCCGGGTTGACCATTTACTCATCCGACCTGCTAGATCTTATGGTGGAGACGGTCCTGCGGCCGACCTTCCCTGAGGAAGAACTTGATCTATACCGTCGCAACACGCTGGAGAATTTGAAGTTCCAGCGTTCTCAGCCCGGTTTTCTGGCGAACGAGCAGACTGCACGGATCTTGTACGGCGATCATCCCTACGGAACGATCGCTCCCGAACCGTCCACTGTCGAACAGATCACTCGTGAGGACCTCATCAAGCTTCATGACGAGCGGTTGATCCCGAACAACGCGGTCTTCGTCGCCGTCGGAGATGTGCACAGGGACGAATTTCTCAAGGAACTTCGAGGCCACTTCGACGACTGGGAGAAAGGCGAGATCACGGTGCTCAGCCCTTCCGAGCCGTCTTCGCGAACGGATAGAAGCATCACGATCGTGGACCGGCCGGGATCGGCACAATCGAATATCGTCATCTCAAACTTGGGTGTCCATAGGAACCACCCGGATTATTTTCCTCTTCTGGTGATGAACCAGGTCTTGGGTGCAGGAGCATCCTCCAGGGTCTTCATGAACCTTCGGGAGGAGAAGGGCTACACCTACGGGGCGTACACGCGTCTCGATATGAAGAAACTCAGCGGTGAGTTCGAGGCTACCGCAGAGGTGAGGACGTCCGTAACTGGAGACTCATTGAAGGAGTTCTTTTACGAGCTCGATCGGATCCGGGACGAGGAAGTGCCTGAGCAGGAACTCGCCGATGCAAAAGCGTACCTTACCGGCGTATTTCCGATACGAGCTGAAACGCAGGAGGGACTGACCAGTCTGATCGTGAGCCAACAATTATATGGTCTGCCATCGGATTACCTCCAAACCTACCGAGAACACATCAACGCCGTCACTGCCGAAGACGTACGTCGCGTAGCCAGGACTCATGTGAGACCGGGCGAGGCCGCGATCGTGATCGTAGGAGATGCTGGAGAAGTTATCCCGCAAGTGCGAGAGTTCGCGGGTGCGATCGAGGTCTTTGATACCGAGAAGAATCCGAAAGATCTTACCGAATACACCTCTGATGATTCCGCCGAGCCTGCAGATCTAGCGGGCGTTTGGGAGTTGACACTCGACTTCCAGGGCCAACCGGTTCCGGTCACAATGGAGCTATCTCAAGACGGCAATAACGTGAACGGCAAACTCGCCACAATGCTGGGTGAAGGTGAGATCAAAGACGGCCGCGTTAATGGCGCTAAGTTCTCGGCGACTGCGAGCACCGAGATGCAGGGCCAATCGTTATATCTTTCGATCAACGGGAAAATGGACGGTGATGGGATCGCGGGAACTATCTCCGCGCCGATCATACCGGATCCGCTGACTTTCACCGGGCAGAGGAAAGCGTAGAGATCCGAAAGTGTGGGATCCAAAAGGACGGTGTTTACCGTCCTTTTTCTTTTCGGAGGCAGATGTGGATCAGTCCTGAAGCGTGGATTCGTGAGAGGCCACTATCTTCCAGGCCCCTTCGAGTTTTGAGAAGATGACCGAGAAAGTTACTGGAGGCTCGGGCTTTGCGTCCGGGCCTTTGGCGAAGGATCGTAGCCGAAATACATAAGCAGCAACGTTTCCCCCGAAATTCAGAAATGCCTCATCATCCCTGTATCTTTCCCCGGTGCGCGAGGTCGGAGTACGAAGAGCGGAAAGCAGACGGCTACGGTCATCCGACACCAGGTTATTAAGCGAAGTGGCCTGATAATCCGGCGAAAATATATCTGAGCCGTTCGTTGCGCTCAGTCCAGCGTCAGTGAGCTTGGCGATCAGTTCCCGGATCTCCGTTTCTGTCGACGGAGAGATGTGGCGTGAGGGCTTTGACTGGTTTCGGATCTCAGCGACCGCCGGATGAGGCGGTTGCCAGGGCATCGGGTCACAGGGGATGAGGCTCATGTGACCCAGTACTAGCCTCCACTGGCCGTTGATCTTCGCGAACAGGTCCGTCGACTGGTAGCGGTTAAGACAACGACCTTCCTTGTATCGCCACAAGTTCTTTTTCACGGCGGTTACAACGGCTGCGTCGCCGAAGATCCTGACGGTCGGGTTTTCGTTATCGAAGGAAAGCGTTTCGAAGTCCAGCTTCTTTCCCGATTTGATCGCAGCGGCGTCCCAGCGAACCATCGCGATAAGTTGGTCGAGGGCGTTGTAGACGGGCCGCCCGCGAATGCCGACATACCCTTCCAGATAGATCCGCTCGATCGGGGCAGGATCACGGGATACAAATGCCTGTTCGATTTCGCCGAGCAGTTTCTTTATCTCGAGTTGGTCGTTGGGAGAGGCAGGAGTGGAATCGGGAACAGATTGAGAATAGGCCGGTACCGCTAAAACCAAAAGTGCCAGTAGGATCTGTTGGAGGTACCGCATTTGCCAACATCTAAACCATCACGCAAGGGAAAGTTATTTCACAATTTGTTTTTCATGACCGACGGGAATGCGCGAGCGCAAATGCACAAAGATCCCGGCAATTCAATGCCGGAATCTTAGCACCATTCAAAATTCGAGTAAATGTATTTACCGGGAAGGGAGTTTTGAGCTGCGGCCGTGGGAGCGTTGCGGGTCAATCGCTAATGGGATGCTTTTGACGTCGCCGCAACTCAAAACTTCTTTTGGAGAGGCTATTCCTTAGCTGGCCCGCCGCATTGGCGAATGCCTTTCCTGGAGATCGCGTAGGTGATCGATCAGGGCCGACGCCGCACGCCGCGAGAGTTCCGTCACCTGGCAATTCATCACCGAGGTGCATTCCTCATCTGCGTCCACGCCGGCTTCACGAGCGACCGCACGGATCATTCCGAGCTGTTTGGTCGTGATCATATCCGCGAGGGTCTTAGCGACCGGATCCTGCGGGAACTTCACGCCTCCGCCATTTCCGTTACCGCTTGGTGCCGGAGCGTTCGCGGGCACGTTCGACGTGTAAGTCTGACGGAATTCCGGTGCGGCTGCCGCCGGTGCCGGAGTTTCGTGGCTGCGTTCGAACGCGTCGAACTCCTTCTTGTAAAGATCGCGGGCGATGCCGAATTTAACGGCCGCACGCTTCAGAGCATCGTGCTCCGCCTTCTTGATTCCCATTTCGCTTCGGGTGGAACCGGTTCCCACCCCTTCACGGGTCACCCCGTCTATCGTGATGGCTACGGTAACCACCATGAAATCGCCCATCTCGCGGATGTCCTTGATCTCGTGGTTCCAATTAGGAGCCGTTTCATCAAGAATATCGGCTACCGTGTGCCATTCGACATAATCGACCGTCTGGACGTTTCCGTTGCGGTCGCGCCACCCCTCACGCTGACGAACCAGGTGTGGGTCCACGTTCTTTCTCAATTCCTTAAGCGTGGCCGTAAAGTCGAGCACGTTGCTCGGCTGCTTGTCCGCTGCTTCGTTGCCGTTCGGCCGCGTCTTCGTTTCGTTCTGTGCTTTCATTTCTAACTCCGTTTCTTGTTTCACCGATCAACGTAAAAGCAGAAGTTTTTGACCGCGGCGCCTGATCTCCGCAGCTTCTTACCGATCCGTTGAACCTGTCCGCGGCGTCTCAGGGAATGCCGCTCAGCTTCTAAATATTGTCAACAAATGCAACTAGCACGATGGGAGATGTCACAGATGTGCCATCCATGAAACATAGTACCAGAAACATATCTTTGTTGCAAGCATGAAATTTGGTGTTGCATAGAAAATGTTCCTGTGCTATGTTTTATCCGTGAAATGCGAAGTGCATTCCTGACACTTCGATCCAGTTGGAAGGAGAAACCATAAAATGGCTTTCAAGAATGACAATTACGTGAACACGATCGAGCTCGGACGTGCGATCAAGCGTCGCCGCGAAGAAACCGGTCAAAGCCTAAGGGATGTCGCGGACATCACGGGCGTTTCGGCATCGACGCTCTCGCGCATCGAGAACGGCACCGGCAAGCCGGACGCCGATAACATCGCGCGGCTCACAAGCTGGCTGGATATGCCGATCGACCGTGTGATGAACAAGACCGCGGCTTCGGATGTGGAACCGGTGATCTATTACCCGCACGAGGCGACCCCGGAGATCGTCGAAGCTCATTTGCGCGCGGACAAGAATCTTACGCCTGAAACGGCTAATGCTCTATCTGAACTTTTCCGCGTTGCTTACAAGCAGTTCAGCGGACCGGCGAAGAAATAGGCCCTTCTCCCCTTAACGAGGTCACATAATGCAGAACATCAGCGATGCGGCGATTTTCGCCGACTCAACCCTTGCTGTCTCAAAATCGGAAGAACGCACTCCATCGTTCACGTTAGACACCACTTTCGTGTTGTTCTTTCTCGCGATGGATCTCGGACAAACGTCCTTCGGTTTGGACCTGGAGTCGTTCGTTTCGGGAATGACGTTGATAGCGTTTTTGGTTCTGCCTTATTTGTTTTTTCCTGAAGGAAGGGTCAGCTTCGCTCGTTGGTTGACGGGAAGGGGGATGGTGGCGGTTACCGGAGCAATGTTCGGGTTGGTATTGAATCAGGCTGTTGGAACTTTGCTTCCCGAGGCGTTCCGTTTCGTGCCGATGAGTCTGTTAATTGTTGCAGCAATTATATGTTGCAACATTCAAATCTATGCTATACTGAAGAACCGTTTGGCGAGTTAGGCAAAAGGCGTCGAACGAAAAGAGATCCGCCGGTGTTTC
>JAEZJR010000330.1 GCA_023415725.1 Acidobacteriota bacterium | reverse complement strand
CGCCCCTTCCCTTTGTTCGCTCTTCGGTCAAAAAAGCCCGGGAATCGGTCCCGGGCAATCATTGCCTCTAAATCAGTATCCTGCTGTTTGCCAAACTACATTATTCGCCTGCCGATCGGGAGCGGCCGCGGCCGACCTGCACCCTTGCGGCCCTTAACAGTTGGTCGCCGAACCTGTAGCCTCGCTGATATTCGGACGTCACTTTTCCGTCCTGCTCGGCCTCGACCTCTGCCATGTCGATCGCTTCGTGGACCTCAGGGTTGAAATCCGCCCCAACGCCCGGCACCGGTTCGACGCCGACGCTCAAAAGGGCCTGCTCGAACGAGCGAGCGGTCCCGACGACACCATCGCGGAGATGCTCGACGGAAGGATCCGTTTCACTGGCCGATATCGCCAGATTGAGGTTATCAAGTACGGGCAGCAGGGTCTTCAGGAAGTCGAACTGCGATTGCTTTGCCCGGTCTTCGAGTGTTTTCCTGAGCCGGGCACGCATGTCGGCCGTCTCTTTTTCAAGATTAGCCTTCGCCTCTTCGAACTTCGCCTGAACGCCGACGAGTTTCGATTCCGCGGCCTCTCGGCGCGTTGTCTCTTCCTTCAACCTCGCCTCCAGCTCAAGCTCGCGCGGCGAGATCTGCGGCACATTCGGTTCCGTTTCGGGGTCGCCGCCCATGCGCTCGCCCTCGGGGCTGACGCGCCGTTTGTCATTCACAGGTATCTTCACTTCTTCGTCACCTAATATTTCGTCGATCAGTTCGTCAGTTTCGTTCATGGTCGTCACTCGAAACTTCAATGTTAACCTTTCGCCCCAAGTTCGGGAAGTGAAAGGGAGATTCCTTACAGTACGGGATCCTCACCTTACTTTAGGCTCGGGCTTCCGCCCCCATGCCGTCGGCCGTGAACCGCATCTCGCCGTTTTCGGCGGAAACGCGGACGGTTTGTCCGCTGGCGATCTCGCCGTTGAGCAGCTTCACCGCGAGCGGGTTCTGCACCATCGTCTGGATCGCACGTTTGAGCGGGCGGGCACCGTAAACCGGGTCGTACCCTTCGGCAACGAGCAGGTCCTTGGCCGATTGGTCCAGCTCGATCATGATTCCGCGATCTTCAAGCATCGAGCGAAGCTTCTCCAGCTGTACATCGATGATCGTCGCGATCTGCTCACGGCTGAGCTGGCTGAAGACCACGATGTCGTCGATGCGGTTCAGGAACTCCGGCTTGAAATGGTCGCGGAGCACCTGCAGAACGTTCTGCCGGATATCGCGGTCCGCAAGCGGGTTCTCCGCGGCGGCCTGGATCTCGCGTGAGCCGAGATTAGAGGTCATTATCAGCACCGTGTTCTTGAAGTCCACGACGCGGCCCTTCGAGTCGGTCAAACGCCCATCGTCGAGGATCTGCAGCAACAGGTTGAACACGTCCGGGTGAGCTTTCTCGATCTCGTCGAACAGCACGACCGAGTACGGCCGGCGGCGGACCGCCTCAGTTAGCTGGCCGCCTTCTTCGTAGCCGACGTATCCCGGAGGAGCTCCGATCATGCGTGCGACGGCGTGCTTTTCCATGTATTCGGACATGTCGAGACGCACCATTGCCCGCTCGTCGTCGAATAGGAACTCCGCGAGTGCACGTGCCGTTTCGGTCTTACCCACGCCAGTCGGCCCAAGGAATATGAACGATCCAACCGGCCGGTTCGGGTCCTGAAGGCCGGCTCGGGCGCGCCGGACGGCATTTGCAACCGCTTCAAGCGCTTCGTCCTGGCCGATGACGCGACGGCGAAGGTTCGATTCCATCTGGACGAGTTTCTGCATCTCGCCCTCGAGCATCTTCGAGACGGGCACGCCGGTCCATTTGGCGACGACCTCGGCGACATCTTCTTCATCTACCTCTTCTTTAAGGAATACGCCGTCCTTCTGGATCGTTTCGAGGCGTTCCTGCTCGGAGTTGATCGTCTTCTCGAGTTCAGGGATGCGGCCGTACTGCAGCTCTGCGGCCTTGTTCAGGTCGCCTTGCTGGCGTGCACGCTCAAGCTCGAGTTTTGCTTCCTCGAGCTGCTCCTTCGCGGTCCGCATCTTTTCGATCTCTTCCTTTTCGGACTGCCACTTGGCCTTCATCGCGGAGGATTTCTCGTTGAGGTCGGCGATGCGGCGCTCGATGTCTTCGAGGCGTTCCTTCGATTTCGCGTCCGTTTCGCGCGAGAGTGCCTGGCGCTCGATTTCGAGCTGTAGGATCTCGCGTTCGAGTTCGTCGATCTCCTGCGGCAGGCTGTCGATGGCGATGCGGATGCGTGAAGCGGCCTCATCGATCAGGTCGATCGCCTTGTCCGGCAGGAAGCGGTCCGTAATGTAGCGGTTAGAAAGCGTCGCGGCCGCGACGATCGCAGCATCCTTGATGCGTACGCCGTGGTGCACCTCATAGCGCTCCTTCAGGCCGCGCAGGATCGCGATCGTGTCCTCGACCGTCGGTTCGCCAATGTAAACCTGCTGGAATCGGCGTTCGAGAGCCTTGTCCTTCTCGATGTATTTCTGGTATTCGGCGAGAGTCGTCGCCCCGACAGCTCGCAGAGTGCCGCGAGCCAGTGCGGGTTTGAGCATGTTGGATGCATCGATCGCACCCTCGCTCGCCCCAGCCCCGACGAGCGTGTGCAGTTCGTCGATGAATAGGATGATCTGCCCCTCGGCCTTCTCGATCTCTTTAAGTACGGCCTTGAGGCGGTCCTCGAACTCGCCGCGGTACTTCGCTCCAGCGAGCATGGCTCCGAGGTCTAATGAAACAAGCTTTTTGTTTTTAAGGGTTTCCGGAACGTCCCCCGAAACGATGCGCTGGGCAAGTCCCTCGACGATGGCTGTTTTACCGACGCCCGGTTCACCGATCAGGACGGGGTTGTTCTTCGTCCTGCGGGAAAGTATTTGGATCGTGCGGCGGATCTCGTCGTCGCGGCCGATCACGGGATCAAGTTTGCCTTTTCGCGCCCGCTCCGTTAGGTCCTGTGCGTATTTCTCGAGTGCCTGGAAGTTCTCCTCGGCGTTCTGGTCGGTGATCTTGCTGCCGCCGCGCATGTCCGTGATCACTTTCACGAGATCGTCGTGCGAGACCCCGTTCGTGCGGAGGATGCGGCCCGCATCGCCTTCCTTTTCGTCTGCGATGGCCAGCAGAAGGTGCTCTGTGGAGACGTATTCGTCCTCCATCCGCTCGGCTTCCTTCTGGGCCGCCTGGAACAACGTGTTGGTGCGGGAACTAAAGTATTGCTGGCCCCCTGAAACCTGCGGGAACTTGGCGATCGAAGCCTGCACCTCAGGCAGGATCTGCCCCGCGTTCGCGCCGATCTTGCCCAGGATCGGGCGTACGACACCCTCCTTCTGCTCGAGCATCACCGCGAGGATATGCTCCGGCTCGACCTGCTGGTTTTGGCCGCGTTCCGCTAGTGTGATCGCCTCCTGAACGGCCTCCTGGCCGCGAATCGTGAACCTGTCGAATCTCATTGCTGTAGTTGTTCCCGCTTATTCTAGCTTAATAAACCTGCCCTGGTTCGATAATTTGGGGTTGGCCCGAGGGCCGACGTTTCAGCTCCCCGTGCCAACCCGCCAAGTTTTTTCGCAGCCGTTACTTGCCGGCCGACTTTGTCTTGGTTTCCGCTTCGATCGTCTTGGGCTCGGACCTTCCGGTGCCGGCCTTGATCTCGATCCTTCGCGGCTTCGCCTCTTCGCGCTTGGCGAGGCTCAGGCGGAGTATCCCGTTATCGAAGGTCGCGTCGACGTTCTCGCTCGAAACGGTCGGCGGTAGCGTGAACGATCGAGTAAACGAGCCGTAACTGCGTTCGACCCTGTGGAAATTGTCGTTTTCGTCCTTTTTCTCGAACCTGCGTTCGCCGTGGATGGTCAGGACGTTGTTTTCGATAGAGATATTCACATCCTCAGGCTTCAACCCCGGAAGTTCGGCTTCGAGAACGATCTGGTCCTTATTTTCGAAGATGTCGACGCTCGGATTCCAAGCGCCGCGCATCATGCCGCTTTCGTTGCCGCGGCCGAAACTGCCTGAAAATACACGGTTTACCTCGTCCTGCAACGAGCGGAGTTCGCGGAACGGGTCGTAAGTGATCATGTTCATAACTCAATTACCTCCAAACTTTAAAGTTTAGTGTGAATTATGACTAATTACTTAGTCTAAAATCATAATAAAACTTGAGTGCACTATTGTCAAGTAATTTTTGGCAACAGATTTGACCCTCGAAAAGCGCGTCTCAATGTGGTCTCAACCTTTAAGGTTG
>JAEZJR010000308.1 GCA_023415725.1 Acidobacteriota bacterium | reverse complement strand
GGTCCAGGGAGTGACTCCCTGAACCCTCTCGACTCGCTAAACTCTCCAGACTCTCCAGACTCCCGTCAAATACATCTTTATTCCCCTCTCAAAGCATCGTAAAATCGTTCTCGTTGAGAAGGGACATAAATGCGCCTTAAAACCCTTATACTTCTTGCGTTTATCGCCATCGGCGGTGTTTTAGAGGTATCGGCGCAATCCGGAAAGGGCACCCCTGCCGGCTCCGGAAAGGCTAACATCCGGCCCGCGACCACCCGGCCGACTCCTACGCCGGAATCCGTAAGCGACGAATCCACCGAGATGGACGGGCCCGAGATCGTCGTCGATACGCGGCTCGTGACCATTCCGGTCCGCGTGATGGACCGCAAGGGCCGATTTCTTCCTGGGCTTGCGAAAGAGAATTTCAGGGTGTTCGAAGACGGCGTTGAGCAGGAGGTCGCTTTGTTCTCAAACGACGCCCAGCCCTTCACCGTGGCATTGGTGCTCGATATGAGCTACTCCGCCAAGTTCAAGGCCGCTGAGATCCAAAACGCCGCGATCGAATTTATCGATCAGCTCCGCCCGGAAGATAAGGTCATCGTCATCGCTTTCGACGAGGAGGTGCATCTGCTCTGCGAGCCGACCAGCGACCGCAAGGTGATATACGGCGCGATCCGGCAGACGAAGATCTCCACCGGCACCAGCCTTTACGAAGCGGTCGACCTCACCATCAATGACCGCCTGAAGAAGATCGAAGGCCGAAAGGCGATGGTGCTCTTCACGGACGGTGTCGACACGACCAGCCGCCGATCGAACGATTTCGACAATCTCCGCGACGCGATGGAAACCGACACGCTGATCTACCCGATCCGCTACGATACCTTCGCCGACGTTCAACGCATCAAGAACAGCCCGATCCCACAGCAGGTTCCTACCGGCATCCCGACGAGCGGCCCGCCTCCGGGTTCGACCCCTCCGACCATGCCCGGGTCCGGCAATAAGATCCCGGGGCTGGGAATTCCGATCCCGAGCGTAGGTATGGGCACGCCAAGCGATAAGGGAACCACGCCTGAGGAATACACCAAGGGCGAAGAATATCTCGACCAACTCGCCATCCGCAGCGGGGGCCGCATCTTCGTCGCGGACACGCTTGGCAATCTTAGCAATGCCTTCTCCAGGATCGCCGCGGAACTCCGTGAGTTTTACAGTCTCGGTTACTATCCCAAAGACGATTCCTCGGGCGGTAACGTCCGAAAGGTCAAGGTAAAGGTCGATCAACCCAACGCCGCCGTAAAAGCGCGAGACAGCTACGTCGTCGCCGAAAACAAAAAAACCAAATAGCGAAGTCCGCCATTTGGTCCTGATCGAGTCGGCAATTGATAGTTAGGAAGGTAGGCTTACTCCCGCTTGAGCCCGAGAAGTATCGTCTCAAACTTCCGTCCCGTCCGGAACCATCGCATTCTTCGGCACGATGATTATCCCGTCACGTATGTAATAACACCCTCGCGGGTCTTCGAATTCTTTCACACCTGAAAGGTTCAGCAATTTCACGTCCCGCCCGATCCGTACGTTCTTGTCGACGATCGCGTTTCTTATCAACGCATTCTTACCGATTCCCATATGTGGAATTCTAGCGTCCCGATTCGCCTTCATCTCATCCAGCGATTCGAAGAAGTCCGACCCCATCACGATCGAGTTCTCGATCTTTGCTCCTTCATCGATTCGACTCCGTAGGCCTATGATCGAATTGCGTGCGTAAACGCCGTTCAGTATGCAGCCTTCCGCGACCATCGTGTTGTCGATATCGCAACCCTGCAGCTTCGACGGCGGCAGGTGCCGGCTGCGAGTGTAGATGGGTGCCGCCGTGTCGAAGAAGTTGAACTTCGGCAGCGGTGAAGCGAGGTCAAGGTTCGCTTCGTAAAATGCCCTGATCGTACCGATGTCCTCCCAATAATCGTTGAATATGTGCGCCTGCACGTTGCAATGCTCGATCGCCCCAGGGATGACCTCTCCGCCGAAATCCACCGCTTTCGTATCTTTGGCTAAAAGCTCCTTGAGCTTTTCGTAGTCCCATACGTATATCCCCATCGACGCCAAGAACGGCCGCTCCGCCGCCTCCTCCGGGCTAAGCCCGAAGGCGGTGGTGTCCACTCGCATCTTCTCGAGAGCCTCGCCCTTCGGCTTTTCGCGGAATTCGATGATCTTCCCGTGCGCATCCGTTTTTAGTATCCCGAACCCCTCAGCCTCATTCGCCTTTGCTGGAAGTACTGAAACAGTTACGTGGGCGTTCGTTTCATCATGACGCTCGAGGAATTTACGGTAATCCATCCTATAAAGATGGTCCCCCGAGAGGATCAAAAGTTTCTCGATCCGCCAATCACGCAGGTGCGGCAATATCTGCCTCACCGCATCCGCGGTCCCCTGAAACCAATCCGGCGAGTCCGTTCGCTGCTCCGCGGCCAGGATCTCGACAAAACCCGTGGAAAACGACGAAAAACGGTACGTCTGCGAGATATGCCGGTTCAGCGACGCCGAGTTGTACTGCGTCAGCACGAATATTTGCGACACGTTCGAGTTGATGCAGTTCGAAACCGGCACATCGATGAGCCGGTATTTCCCTCCGAGCGGCACCGCCGGCTTTGACCGGTCCCGCGTAAGGGGGAACAAACGCGAACCCGCACCACCGCCGAGAATCAATGCGACGACATTATCGTTCTGGCCCATAATCGATCAATTATTTTTGGGTTGTAACAGCACACACAGAATAGCCGTAACCGCGCAAACCTTCAAGAAATTCAAAACTCGAAGGCGATCACTTGAAACCGAAGCCTTTATTCTTTGCGTCCTTCGTGGGCTTGGCGTGAAATTAAGACTTTCTCACGCCAGGCCCGCGAAGGACGCAAAGTCGGGAACAGGGCCCCTGCAGCAAATCGTATATAATCGAAATGTTCGCCCAACTGACCACGAACATACATCAACTAACCCTCTTATGTGGTATTGGACC
>JAEZJR010000138.1 GCA_023415725.1 Acidobacteriota bacterium | reverse complement strand
ACACTTTACAATGCGTAACGGCCAATGGCACGGCGCTTGAAGTAAAGGGTAGTCCAGGGGGAACAAGGAAATGACAGCAGAAACACTAAATTTCCCGGTAATCAGCAGCGAAGGCGGCCTATTCGGCGGCGGTGCGGCGGCGAGCAAGATCGCCTCGTACTCGGCCGCGAAGGACTTCGACCTGACGCAGGCTGCGGCCGCGGGCGACATGGGGGCTTTCGAGGAGATTTACCAGCGGCATCACCGCAGGGTTTATTCGATCTGCCTCAGGATGCTCCAGAACGCCCACGAAGCCGAGGATCTGACGCAGGACGTCTTCATCCAGCTGTACCGGAAAATAGGCAGCTTCCGCGGCGATTCCGCGTTCACCACATGGCTGCACCGCATGACGGTCAACCAGGTGCTGATGCACTTTCTTAAGCGGAACGTTAAGTTCGAAAAGACGACTGAGGAGGGCGAAACGCCTGATCAGATCGTGGCGGGAACGGCCAACCCGGATAAAATGCCGATCGTCGACAAGATCGCACTCGAAAACGCGATCGACCAACTGCCGGAAGGGTACAAGAACGTATTCGTCCTGCACGACGTCGAGGGCTTCGAGCACGAGGAAGTCGCTAGGATACTCGGCTGCTCGGTTGGCACATCGAAATCGCAGTTGCACAAGGCCCGCCTGAAACTGCGTAAACTGCTCAAGAAGAAAGCGAACCCGCGTCTTCTTGGATACACTGGGTAAGAAACAGCAAGACTCGGAACAAATTCTGCGGCCGCCTCTGAAAAGGGCGGCCTTTATTTTTGGTTGTTGGATACGTTTGCGGTTCTCGCCTGCGGTTGAAAATCGTTTAGTGAATTAGTATCCTCAAGGTTCGCCCGAGCGATGCGGACGTGGCGGAACTGGTAGACGCGCAGGTCTCAGAAGCCTGTTCCCGCGAGGGAGTGGAAGTTCGATTCTTCTCGTCCGCACCAACACTTTAATAACGAACTATGAGGGTGGAGGATGAATGTTCTTCATCCTTTTTCATTTTACAGGCGCCCGCAAAGGCACGGTCACATTGATCTTACTTCCGAAGAACGGACGCCATAACTTTCGAGTTTCTAACTGTTTGGTACACTCATTTCCGTGCGATCGGAATTTATAGATGCGTTGCGAGCTAATGAGGCGAACTTCGGGCTGAATTTGGCTGACCCAGTTGTCGAGCGGCTGGCGGACCATTATGAATTAGTGATGCAGCATAACCCGTTGCTGCACCTTGTCGGACCAATGTCATCGGAGGAGTTTGCGGTAAGGCACGTGCTGGAATCGCTGTCGATGCTGGAAATTTTGCCGGAGGGCGCGAAATTCGCTGACGTGGGATCGGGGGCTGGATTCCCTGCCGTACCTTGCCTTATCGGACGGAACGACCTGAGCGGGTTCCTTATCGAATCGAAAGAGAAAAAGGCTGGCTTTTTGCGAACCCTAATTGCCAAATGCGAACTCGAACCCCGGGCTCAAGTCATAGTAAAACAATTCTCTGAAACGCCGCTGCCCGACGTTTCATACATATCCTGTCGCGCTCTAGATAGATTCACTCAACATCTTCCTAAACTTCTCAAATGGTCCGGCGGCTGTACCCTCCTGTTCTTCGGAGGTCCGGCTCTCCGTGACCAAATGCAGCGGCACGGCCTATCCGTAAAGGAGAAACTGATGCCTGGCTCTCAACAGCGATTTCTTTTCATTGCGAGAGCAAGGAAGTGATAATGGTTGACGGCTGTTGGGACAGGTAAGTGTATTAGAATGGAAGCGCCGTTCTGATCTCTTCATGCCCGTCACTGCAAACAATTTTACAAACGCGCTTATCGCATCGGCGGTGGCGGGGTTCGGGGCGACGACGCTTGGGGCGGTTCCGGCGATGTTCCTCCGCCGGCTCGATGAGAAACTCAACAATAATCTGCTAAGTTTTGCCGCGGGCGTCATGCTCGCGGCAACGATATTTTCGCTACTGTTACCAGGAATAGAGAGGTCGAAGGCGGGAGGCTCCTCGGTGGTAAGCGCGGTCCTGCAGGCGATAGCGTTCCTGTGCCTCGGCGGCTTTGTGCTCTGGGCGATAAACGAGCTCGTCCCGCACGACCACTTTACGAAGGGGCACGACGGGGTGATCGATATCGGCCGCCTGCGACGTATCTGGCTTTTCGTCATCGCGATCGCGATACACAACTTCCCTGAGGGGCTTTCGGTCGGCGTAGCGAACGGTTCCGGCGAATTAGGTACAAGTTTAGGAACCACGCTGGGGATCGGGCTGCAGAACATCCCCGAGGGATTGTCGGTCGCAGTGGCGTTGCAATCGCAGGGCTACGGGCGGCGGTACTCGATCGGGATCACAGCACTGACCGGGCTCGTAGAAATATTCGGCGGCGTATTCGGCGCCGCGGTGCTGCTGGTTTCGGAGGCGATCCTGCCGTGGGCCCTCGCCTTCTCCGCCGGGGCGATGCTATTCATCGTGAGCGACGAGATCATCCCCGAAACGCACCGGCCCGGCTTCGAGAACGGCGCCACCTTTGCCCTTTTCGTCGGCTTTGCGTTGATGATGTGCCTGGACGCAGTTTTGGCTTACTAGAAGATAACGTCACAGCCCCCGGTCCTTATTCAGGACCGGGGGCTGTGACGTTTTTAGAGTGCGAACTTCTTAGCTCGAGCGTAGACGAGCTTCGAGATCGTATTCGCGAAGCCTGCGGTACAGCGTCGAGGGTGAGATGCCGAGCATCTCGGCGGTCTTGCCGCGGTGCCAGCCGGTCTTCTCCAGGGCGGTGAGGATCTGCTGGCGTTCCACCTCGCGGAGGTTGGTTGGAACGGGGTTCTGGAAAGCAGTGGGATTCGGCCCGCCGGCCGCGGCGGTGTTATAGCTGACGGAAACGTTCGCCGCCTCTTTGCGATATACGACCTCCGGAGGAAGCTCCCTCACGGTGATGCGGCCGTTGTCGGCGAGCAGCACGGCGCGCTCAAGGCAGTTGCGAAGCTGACGCACGTTGCCAGACCAGTTGTACTGGCGGAGAGCGTCGATCACCTGCTGCGTGAGCACGGGCGGGTTGGGCCCGGCGATCCTTTGAAGTAGGTGGCGGGCGAGCGGTTCGACGTCATCGCGGCGCTCGCGCAAGGGACTGATGTTGATCTCGAAGCTGTTGATGCGGTAGAGCAGGTCGGCCCGGAAAACACCGTCGTAAACGGCCTGTTGCGGCGTGCGGTTGGTTGCGGCAATGACGCGGACATCGACCTCGACCTTCTTCACCCCACCGACACGGAAGAAGCTTCGCGTCTCGAGCGCCCGGAGCAGTTTTGACTGGAGCGGCGAGGGCATCTCCATTACCTCGTCCAGAAATATCGTCCCGCCGTCGGCCAATTCGAAAAGTCCTAACTTGCGGGTGCGTGCCCCGGAGAATGCACCGGCTTCGTGGCCGAAGAGTTCCGATTCCAGCAACGTGTCCTGCAGAGCCGCGCAGTTCAGATCGATGAACGGCTTATCGCGCCGGGAGCTGAGCCGGTGGATCGCCTGGGCAATTAGCTCCTTACCGGTTCCGGATTCGCCGGTGATAAGGACGGATGTGTCGGACGGAGCCACGCGGCGGGCGAGCCGGAGCACCTCCTTCATCTGCGGCGATTCGCCCACGATCTCAGGCAGGCCGCCGTTTGCACGCTCGATCTGCGCACGGAGGCGTTGATTGTCCACCTTGAGTCTGTATTTCTCGGCAGCGGCGACAACCAGGGCCGACAGTTCCGCTATGCGGTAGGGCTTGGTTAAATAATCGTACGCGCCGAGCTTCATCGCTTCGATCGCGGTCTCGACGGTGCCCTGGCCGGTGAGCATGATCACCTCCGGCGGGTTCTGCCCCTTCTCGCGAAGGCGGCGAAGCAGTTCGATGCCGTCGAGGCGCGGCATGTTTATGTCGCAGAGCAGAACGTCGTAGTCCTCGGATTCGAGCTTCAGCCAGGCTTCTTCGCCGTCTTCAGCGGTGTCTACGTTGTGGTCCTGTCGGGAGAGTTCCTTCTGCACCACGGTGCGAAGGTTCTTTTCGTCGTCAACTACGAGGAGTTTTGCCATATGTGGGGAGGGAGAGTGTTGAGGATTCGCCAATGCGGCGGATTTGGGGAGAGTCAATCGTTAACAGGAAGCAATATTGTAAATGTCGTTCCTTTACCCGGAGTCGAGCGGACACTCAGGCGGCCGGCGTGATCGGTGATGATCCCGTAACACACCGAGAGCCCCAGACCGGTGCCCTTGCCCACTTCTTTTGTGGTGAAAAAGGGCTCAAAGATCTTCGAGAGATTCTCGGCAGGGATCCCTACGCCGTTATCTTCAACTTCGATCGCGACGCTGTTGTGCTGCGGGTATGCCTTGAACCGGACCGTACCGCCATCGGGCATAGCGTCGATCGCGTTCGTCGCTAATGCTATGACCGCTTGCTGCACCTGCCCGCCGTCGGCGTTGATCTGGGGGATGTTCTCGGCAATGTCGAGTTCGATCGTTATGTTCTCTCCGCGCTTCTGATGCGAGATCAGGTTGGCTGACGAACGGAGGATTTCCGCGACATCAAGGAGATGTCGATCGCCGGTGCGCATGCGGCTAAAATCGAGCAGCCCCGTCGTTATCGATTTGCAGCGGAATGCCTCGCTCTTGATCAAACCTAAATATTCGTTAAGATCCTCGATGCCGTCCGTGCCGTCGAATGCGCCTTCCGCAGTTCGCTGCTCGAGAGCCTCGGCG
The DNA here is from genome assembly GCA_023415725.1 of Acidobacteriota bacterium. Classification (GTDB taxonomy): domain Bacteria; phylum Acidobacteriota; class Blastocatellia; order Pyrinomonadales; family Pyrinomonadaceae; genus OLB17. The sequence goes on along the minus strand of JAEZJR010000138.1, from coordinate 8,478 downwards.
CATGCGGAAATGGTCGCGAGGGGGTTATTGATCTCATGAACGACCCCGGCGGCGAGCCGGCCGACAGCGGCGAGCTTATCGGCTCGCGATACAGCATGCATCGCCTCGACGCGCATTGTGACATCTTCGCCGACGGTGATCACGTGCGTGATCTCACCCGTCTCTGGGCTGCGCATGGGGACCTTGCTAACGAGCCAGTGCTTGGTGGAACCGTCCTCCGCGATGGTCTGCTGCTCGATGCGTTCGATCCGGCCGGTCCGGAACGCCCGCTCAAATTCCTGACGGACGCGACCCTCTGGGTACCGGGAAAGCACTTCGAACACATTCCGCCCGATGGCCGAGTCGCGCGGGATGCCCTGAACGCCGATCTCTCGATGGCGATTCCAAGTGACGATGCGGAAATCGCGATCGACCACGTAGAGCGAAACCGGCAGAGCGTCAAGGACCGCTTCGGTAAAGCGGCGATGCTCCTCACGAGCTCGGGTCACAGAGCTGTTGATCGCCGCTTCGTAATGGGCCGAAAGATTAACGCTCATCGCGGCCATTTGCGTCGCGGCGTCGATTAAGCTGCCCTTCCCCTCCGTGAAGTCCGACCTAGATGTGAACCCGACGATTATCGCACCCTTCACCTCACCGTTGATGTGTAGCGGGCAAACGTATTCGAAACTGTGGAGGCGGCCGGAAAGCAGAAAATTTTGCCTGTCCTCTTCCGTATAACCGACCTGCGGCGGGAGCAGGTCAAGCCATTTCTCGAAACGGGTACGGTCGATGAATTCCGAAACAACTTCGCCCTTCTGATCGAAGGCGCAACTCACGACGCCGATGTTCTCCAATTCCGCAACAAAGGCACAAAGTTCAGCCCCGGTGCCGGACTGGATCGCGTCAGCGACGCGGCAAGCGACTTTTTTCGGGTGCACGGTGAACAGCAGGCTACGCCCAAGATCGGCGATGAATCTCAATTCCGGCGGGGTTTCATTCAGCCCGGCGGACAGAGGGACCTGCCTGTTCTGCGGTTTGGAAACGGATGTAACTGGCATTTCGGAGGGCCCGGAACAGCTGGGCTTCGATAGTGCGGAGAGGATCTTTCAGGAGGCAAGAAAAACTGATCGGTGTGCGGACGGAAGTTCCCGTTCTTCCTGATAAGATTAAAAACTGTTTTAACATTTTTGTCAATATGTTTAGAATCGCCGGCAGGCGGGAATATTCCGATTGACTATCATTAACTCAGAGCGGAAAATATTGAAATTATTAGAGTTCCAAGATCGATGAGAACAAGGCGGTGGTCATTGTTAATGCTGTGGGCGACGATCGCGATCTTCGCTTTCGCCGGCGGTGCTATCTCGCAGGTGGTCGTAGATCGTACCGTTGCGACGGTAAGCGATGGGGTCAGGACCGAGTTGATCACATATTCCGACCTGCTCTGGCAGATGGCCTTGCAGCCTAGCGTCTCGCTTGAGCCGCCGCGGCCAGATGACCTGAGAAAAGCGCTTGCCCTACAGATCGAACAGCGGATCTTCGCCCTGGAAGCCCAGCGGCTGCCACGCGCGGCGCCGACGGAGAAGGAGATAAGCGACGAGATCGCTCGGTTGCTCACGTTCTTCCCATCATCCGCCGAGTTCGAACGGCGGCTCCGAGCCGTAGGGTTCGATTCCGTAAGGGACGATAATTTCGAGGGAATGATCGCTCAGCGGATAGCGATCGAGAAGTACCTGGATTTTCGTTTCCGGTCGTTCGTGGTCATCACGGCAGAAGATGGAGAAAAATATTACCGCGAGACCTGGGTCCCGGAGTACAAACAGCGTAACCCGAACGCGATCGTCCCGGAACTTGATCGGGTGCGGTCGAATGTGAACGCGCAACTCACCGAAGACCGAGTCAGGCAGAACATGGACCAGTTCCTCGAACAGGCGAGGGGTCGAGTGACCGTAACGACCCTTTACGAGCCCTGACTTCTTGACCTATCCGTGCGGCGGGTTCTATCATCTAAACTTTCCTGCGTGTGCCGGAGTGGCGAAATTGGTATACGCACCAGACTCAAAATCTGGCGGGCTTCACGCCCATGTCGGTTCGAGTCCGACCTCCGGCACCAATAATGTTTTCAGCATTAAACTCACAAATCCCACTCTCTTCAGCACTCTTCGGTTATTAACGATTACGTCAGAAGTTGCGCTAATAGTTGCGCTTATGACGATATTTTACACGGTTGGCATTACTACTCCCTAGGCAGAACGATGTGGTCGCTGACGTCTCTGCTTCCGTAGCTACCCAGATTTTCACACCCTTCCTCGTTCGATAGGCTGTTAGGATTTTGAAGCGCCCGTTAATGGAGTTATCGTTTTCACCCTTATCGAGGTCGTCGATTTTGCCCAAATCGCCTTGCTGATGCCTCGTGGGAATCCGATTGTTCTCGAGAAAGCTTCCATAGACAATGCGCAGATTAAAGGGCAGTCGATAAATGAGATGCCGATAACAGGCCATTACAGCGGCGTCACCACCGCTCGCAGACAGGGCTGAGTCGAAACCGCGACTATGACATCGGCCGTACCGATGGTAACATTCCGCTAGTTTTCGCCCTCAACAGGTTATGGCCTCTCTCGCGGAGTTTCACTCTCTGTTGATTTCCCACTTCATCAGGTTGGGTGAGAAACGCAGGGAGGTTGGCTTTCCGACATTTGCACTCGAGCATCCTTTGAGCGAGTCGCAGGTGGAGGAGCTTAAGAGCGCCGTTCGGGAAAGACAGCCGCGAAAGCCACGAATTCAAGAGTGGATGGCCTGGGTAGTATATTCGACTGAGTTAGGTTACGACTTTGAAGGCAGGGAGTACTGGGAATCCTTCGAAGAAGTAACTCCAAGCTGGACTCCCGCCGACAGAACTTTCATTCGAGATTGTTTCGCCCGTTTTGTCGAAAAATTCAATGGCTATCAGCCGACGGGCCCCTGGGCGACACAGTTTAGCATAATTGCCTATCCCATCACGCATTCAGTTATTCCGCGCGACCTTCAGCGAGAGTTTGCGAAAGTTCTTTACGACCTACGGTACTACCTCTCCGCGAATTCAATTCATATACCGGACCAACTTGGGCGGCGTATCGCTGACGTAAGTTTTGATACATCGAATCGATTTCAGCAGTTGGCGCAGAACACGGCACTTGTGGGCTCAGTAGCAATGCAATTGCTTGCACCGACTGACTCAGAACTCGAACAGTTGCTCGAGCCACCAACGCTCGCCAGGATAGTCAGAGACATTCGTAGACATCGTGATGCAGCCCGATGGTTAGACGAAGCGCGCACACATGCGAAAAGAACTTCATCAGAACGACAAATCTCCGAGGACTCTCCGGGAAGGCAGTTGGTCGAACTGCCAGTGCTTTACCTTCAGCGAGGTGGCGTGGACTGCTGGGATGTATGGATTGAGATTCCCAACTTATCGAATCTTTGGGATGTCGAACCCGAAGTCTTTCGTTTCTTGCAAACGAATCGCGTACAAATCAGGGGCAGTGCGGTGAAGGAAAAACTTGCTCCGGCAACGATTTCAACCTTCGGACCGACCCGCCGGAGGCTTGGTTCGCTTCCGCCGACTGACGCTGGAATTCTGGCAGCGTCTGCGGAACTGCCGGCGCGAGTAAAGGATTTCTTCAACAAGTTTCGACCTGCAGACAACAAGCTGGTCTTCAAGGTTCGGGAAGACGGGCGGGCTGTCCGCATTGGCTCTGCGACGGTTAGCGCTTCCGAGAAATACCTCTATTTTACTGCATCAAAACCGCCCTTCGATTCGTGCAGGCAAGTCCAAACGAACATATCAGACATAGCTCTGTTCGAATTCACCATTCCCGAAAACCCAAGTCTGGAAGCGGAGAGATTCTTATCTGGCTTAGGTCTGAAGGTCAATGCCGATGATTCACTTCAGGTTCAAGGGATTGGCTCCGTTCCTTATTATTCGGAGCCCGGAGCAATCGCCTTCTTCGAGGATGAGACTCCCTTACTTGCAATCGCCAGTTCCCTCGCAATCCGGATTCAGGTGATTGATGATGATTGTTCTCTATTCGTTAAGTTAACGCCGGGTGAAAGAAGTTTTATCGGTTTCGAGTCTGCCCCTCCGGGCGTTCGAACTCTCCGCATGCTTGCAACTGAGAACGGCGGGTTAGAACTAACGCGAGTTAGGATAATTACCTTACCGCGAGGAAGTCGAAACAACCTAAGCACTCGAAGCCCGTTTGCACTGATAACTAATCCATTCGCCCCGACACTTGATAGTGTTCTTCGCGGACATGCTCAGTTCGACCTGTTTGCCCCCGATGGTACAGAGATTCAAGTATTCATTTCATTGCCGTCTGACGAAGCAGACTCAGAGGTCGAGAAGGAACTGTTACGCTTCCGTACGCCAGTTGAGGCTCTCGGCCTCAAAATCGCTGAAAGTATCGAGAAGTTAGACAGACGGCTTGCCGCCCGAGTCGATGATTCATTCAAGTGCACTCTTCGCTTTACGGCTGAGAGTCTGGGGAACATTGAAATCGGATGCAACCGCGAGGCCCTTCCGGTTCGCTTGCGGGTCGTTACCGACGGGGCGAGGAGAGTACTGCGTCTCGCAAATTACTCGGACGATGCCCAGAATATCAAGGTCCGTTTGTATCCGCTTGCTACACCGGACAAGCCGATATGCCTGCCGGAGTTTGAGTTGGGATACACCGAGAAAATCCTAGCAGATGAAACTGGGATGTTTGTAGCCAGCGGAAGCGGTGGAAGTACCGGTTTAATAGTCTTCCCACAGCCAGCGCCTGGCCGAGTGATACGCGATTTCGGCGAGCTTGTGCGAGGGCAGGAGACTGACATTTCTATAACGCAACAACGTAATTCCCAGTCCGACTTTCTTAGACTTCTCGAACTCTATTGGTTATGGGCAACGTCTCGGCACGTGGGCGACCCACTATCCCTGGTCCAACTAAAATCACTGAAGGAAGCATTGAGGTGTGAATTGATAAGCTGCGTCGGAGGGACACCAAATTGGCGCCGATGCGAAACACGGTATAACCGAGGAACGCAGACCAAGAGGGGATTGCTGGAAGCGGTGACCGTTCGGCGTTCTTTACAAGAGGATTTGAAAAGCCTCAGCGAAAAGAAAGTAAGAGAAGTTCAAGACCTCATACCACTTCTAACGGGCGTCTTGCTCCAAGACGTCGCCGACCATACAACGAGAGCCGGCAATACAGGTGGCATTCAAGTGCTCAAGGTTGTTCGGCGAATTTGGTTTGTTGAATTCGCCTTGCGTTTGGCCACGGCTCCGGAGACTTTACCAGGATGGGCGGGTAAGAGGCTCCCGCTTGCTGTCAGCGTCATGTTCGAAAAACCTATATTGCCCCGTGCCGCTCGGTACATCTACTTGATTCAAAGAAATTCATCAATCGATTGGAGGTGGCGTGATTAGACTCTCACTTCGAGAGACCCAGCAAACGTTGGCCCATAATGTCCAACTAATTGCGCTTGACGACTACGAAGAAAGCTGCGAATTGCTTGCCGCTTATCTGCGCCGATGCGCGAGTATTCTCTGCCCGTGCTCAAGTAGTGAACTCATAAATGCTGTATCTGCCAGCTTAGCTCCGGTTACGCAAGATGCTGATTTTCTCAAATTCAAAGTCGCGGACGTACTCTCCCTTCTCATTGGCTACGGCGACATTTTGGAGCAAGCAGAACTTTACACTGTGCAGACTCGGTCCAGTCGCCTCTTATATCTACAGAAGCCCAGTTTTATCTGGCTTGGGACAGTTGCTCTGCTCGTAGGTGTTGCGTCTGATGGAGCTCGACTCTTGCCAGTTGAACTCGAAGAAAGAGTCGAATTGTCGCGTCACCGTCGCCAAATCCGGCAACAGCCTAATGAAGACTTGAAGGAGCAACTCCTAGCGTTCGGTCTTATGGAATTGGACCGGGAGTATTGGAGACGTATTTCAACCGAACCCTTTCAAATCGAGCCAGCGCAATACGTTTCGAAAGTGCGAGGATTGCTCAAACAACATCCTGGCGGTCTGGACGGCCTAATTGTTATCGACGGCCGGCGTACTCCAGATTACTACCGTGGCCGCTGGGTGACTCCCAATCCGACGCTATCCGGATTATATGTTGGCCGAAGGCCTCAGATGTTCGGCAACAACCTCTGGTGTTTTGTGGAGCTAAGCGACGGCGTTGCTTCAAGAATGGTTGACCTCCCTCAGCTAGATACAAGAGCACCGGGCCGCAACGAGGCTTGGCGTCTTCAGATGGCGCTCGATTCTCTTCATGGCACGCCCCAGCGAGTAAAAGTCGAGTACAAAGATAGCACCGTCGTTCTAACCTTCTTCTCGCCTCTCCCAACGTGGGAGCAACGACGTTTAGAGAACGCGGGACAACCCGTAAGCGGGCCGGGCTTGTTCTCGTATGAAATGGACCTAGATGCCGCTGAGGAAGAGCTACGGGTGCTCAAGTCCGACCTCTGGCTTCAAATTGACGATTAAGTATGACCACAACATTCAGCATTGGAGAAACATTTGAACATCTGCACGAGGCGTTGAGCGAGTACATCGAAGCGACCTACCACATTAGCAACCCGGCGCTCATTGCGCGTCGAAAGGCATTACTCAGAGAACCGGGTGTAATTCACCAGGAACCCTTCGTTGAGAGCACTCCTAAGTACCGAGGCGGTCTGAGATTTGAGGACATTCCTGGACTCGATGAAGCTGCGAAGACGCTAATGAGCCAGCTAGCTGTTCCGGGCAAAAATCAAGTCCTGTTCAATCCGCCCTACCAGCATCAACAAAGGGCTATCGAAGAATCCCTGGTTAGCGAGCGGAGTCTTGTGGTTATCACGGGTACAGGCTCGGGAAAAACTGAATGTTTCTTACTACCCATTCTAGGAAAGCTCGCATCCGAAGCCGCTAATCGTTCAGCAAGCTTCAGTGCTCCAGCGGTCCGCTGCCTTGTCCTATATCCGATGAATGCCCTGGTTAATGACCAACTCGGCCGATTAAGAAGCTTGTTCGGAAATCCATTAACTGCGCAGATGTTTATGCGGTGGGCCGGTCGTCCAGCACGTTTCGCACGATACACCAGTCGAACGCTATACCCAGGGGTTCGCACGAGAGAGAAGGACCAGCGAAGACTGAAACCGATTCGTGACTACTATGTTGAGCATCTCCTTGCGCAACGCGACCCAGCGAACCCACACCACGCGAGGTCATCTCGCCTAGTGGATGAACTCCGGGCTCGCGGGAAATTTCCCACGAAGGCTGACCTCATAAGTTGGTACGGTACAGACAGAGAGCACTGGCAGCGAGCCGATGGTCAGTTTGCTCGTTGTATTACGCAGCCCAATGACACAGAGCTGCTAACCCGACACGAGGTAATTAGTGCTCCACCCGACGTTTTTGTAACGAACTATTCGATGTTGGAATACACCTTGATGCGGCCATTGGAGGCACCAATCTTCGACCAGACGAGTCGATGGCTGCAGCAAAATCCTCGAGAAAAGTTCCTTCTCGTTATCGACGAAGCACACCTTTATCGCGGTGCAGCCGGCGCCGAAGTTGCACTTCTGATTCGGAGACTAAGAGCCCGCCTTGGAATAGAACCCGAACGACTGCAGGTAATATGTACAAGCGCGAGTTTCGAAGATGTCGGTCAGGCTAGGACATTTAGTGCTGAGCTATCCGGGAAGAGTGCGAGCGACTTCGAAGTTATCACGGGCGACTTAGCTCACCATCTTAATTCGGATACCGGGAGTGAGAACGATGCACAAGTTCTCGCGTCGATTGAATTGGGCGACTTGTACTCAAGTGCGTCCAACGTGAAACTGGGCTCAATTGTTCGACCATTTCTCGAATACCGGGGAGTTCATTCTTCCGAAGACAGCGTTAATGACCTTTTTCATGCGCTGAAGGACTTTCCTCCGCTAGGTTTCCTTGTAAATAAGATAATGGGCTCTGCATTACCTGCAAATGAGCTTAGCGAGCAGGTTTTCCCTGGTGTTGACCCCTCGCTAGGGACACGGGCGGTAACAGTCTTACTAGCCCTAGGCAGTATAGCTCGTCCCTCCCAATCGGAGCCGGGCCTTATCCCGGCACGTGTTCACTGTTTCTTCAGAGGTTTTGCGGGTCTCTGGATTTGTCTAGATAAGGAATGTTCTGGATTGTCTCCAGAGGACACAGAAGGTCCTGGTGGGGTCGTTTATTCGCAACCGCGAAATCAGTGTGACCACTGCGGCTCTCGCGTCCTAGAACTGTTCACTTGTAGAAACTGTGGTAGCGCCTACGCTCGGGGATATACCGACGACATTGCTCATCCCACCTTCGTCTGGAATGAACATGGCGAAGAATTCCGAGACAGTAGGGGTAATTACATTTCTGCACTAAACTGTCTCGACATTCTTCTGGAAGACCCAGCCGAGAATGAAATAGTGGAACCGGTGTCGATGGACCTCGATACTGGCCGATTGAATCCTCCTCACGACGAAAC
>JAEZJR010000106.1 GCA_023415725.1 Acidobacteriota bacterium | reverse complement strand
GGGTATCGCGAGATCGCCCTAGGGGTGTTTCTGATAGCAGGGATCTCGGACGGCATCGACGGCTTTCTCGCACGCAGGTTCAAACAGGAATCCGAACTCGGAACCATCATCGACCCGATCGCGGATAAGTTATTGATGACGGTGGCGTTCATCATGTTGACGCTGCCGAACCTGCTTCCGCCGACGCGTCATCTGCCGATCCCTTTTTGGGTGACGGCCTCTGTGATCGGACGTGACGTGCTGATCATCGTGGTCGCCGCGGCGATCAACATAATCACCGGCTTCCGCGGCTTCCGGCCCTCATTCTGGGGAAAAGCCAGCACCTTCGTACAGGTGATCGGCATCAGCCTCGTCATGATCGCCGCCGTCACCGGCTACACCATATTCCTCCCCACCACCTACTTCGTCATCGTTCTGCTCGTCGTCATCTCCGGCGTCCATTACATCTTCCAGGTCGCCAGCCTGATGAAGCAGGAAACCGGCCCCTAAAATTCTTTTTCCTGCCTGATACATTTCCCCCGAAAGCCACGCGTAAAGTTTTGTAAACGCTGGAAACTCACCAGCGCGAGTTGACGTATTTCTAATGAGACCAAAAAGCCTCCCGGCGCCTCATACTTCGCCCCGACGGCTTCAATTTTGGGTGATTTAAAATTTTCGCTAATCTTCAAAATTCGAAAATTTCTTGCACCCGAAGGCCTCGCAGAAACGTCTTATACATTTATAGATCAAGTGGGGAATCCATTGGTCCCCAGGGTAAGTAATAGATCAAGAGGGAAGTTATGACGCACTACGCTACCGCAAGACGCATCGACGTTAAGGACATGCTCGAAGACCTCCGCAAGGAACTCCGCTCCCTGCTCGACGAGACAGCCGGCCTCACCCGCGATGTCAAGATCGATCCCGAAAACGGCATCGACATGCGCGAAGCAGTCAACAATTACCAGCGCGACCTCATCGTCGCCGCTCTCCGCATGACCCGCGGCCAACAAAAACGCGCCGCCGAACTCCTAAACCTGAAGCCGTCGACGCTTAACATCAAAATGAAGACCCTCGGCATCGACGCCGACGAGATCTGAAATGGCCTAGTCATCGGGCAGGTTAAATTTCTAAATGGGATTCGAATGTCACGTTTCGCCCGCGAAGCGTGACTCGGCTCCGGGTTGGCGGGGTCATTCGGCGTATCTTGCGCGGTCGGCTTCAAGTTCGCCGAGTATCGACTTGTCCGATTCGCGTAATGAGTTCGCGTCGCGGAGCCCTTCGAATATTGCGATCGCTTCCCCGATTCGTTCAGCGGCCTTCGCTTTCTCGCCCATCGCAAAATACACCTGAGCGAGCATCCGGTTGGCCATGCCAAGGTCGTACCGGTAGGTCGTTGTTTCCTTGTCCTTCTCGACGATCGGGACTAGAGTCGCTCGGGCGTTCTGCAGTTCGGCAGCCGCCCGCTGATAGTTCCCCTTCGCTATCAGGCCGCGTGCCATTTCGGTCCTGTATATCGCGAGGTTGCGCTGATATTCCATGTCGTCCGGCGTTTTCGCCGCCAGTTTCGACATCACGGCGATTGCCAGATCCGCGTTCGAGATGTTCTCGTCATGTTGCCCCACGACTCGGTGGGCACGCGACGTATTGAAATAGGATATTGCCAAGTCGTATGCCACGACCCCGTTCTCCGGTTCTTTCTCTAACGCGTTCTTCGCGAACGGGATGGTCTTTACGCAATCCCCGAGCACGCGCGACGCGTCACCCCGATCTATCGAAAGCTCGCAAATGAGAGTTTCGGTCAGCCATACGGTGCGCTGAATGCGGAAATCCGCCAGGAACTGCGAAGCGAGTTCGCGGCTTACGTCGAGGGCCTCATTTAGGGCGGCGAGCCCGCCCTCATGATCGCCGACCGCCGATCGTGCCTTGCTCAAGATCCGCAGGCCACGGCCGAGGGTCTTTTTGGTTTCGGTGTTGGAAGGATCGCGGTCACGCAGTCCTTTGACTATATTCATCGCTTCGTCGAACAAAGCAAGGGCCTTTTCCGCCTGGAAGTTGAACGCCGGGATCGCCCCGTAATCTATCAGCAGCACTGCAAGCTTGTTCTTTGTTTCCGCCGAGTCGGGCTGCACCGCGACGAGTTCACGCCTCAGTGTCAGCGCCTTTTCGAAGGCCGTTTCCGCTTCTTTCGTCTGCGTGTTGTTCCACAGCGTTCGGGCGGTCACATAATAATTGTTCGCCAGCTTCTCCTTCGCCTCTAGGTCAGCGGGTTCGGCCGCGAGCACCGCCTCCCTCAAGCGGCCAGCCTTCGCGTAACTGTCCAGCCCGGCTTTCGTGTCTCCCAGACTGGAGTTGTTCATGGCCCCTTGAACATCGCCGACCTTCTCGTATGCCGTAGCGAGTTCAGCCTGTAGCTCCCGGTCCCCCGCCGCCTCCGCCGACAGACCGTCAAGGTACGCAAGGGCGTTCCTCAGGATCGTTTCGCGAGCCTTCAGCGAACCTTCAAGGTTCTCCACCTGTGGGTAAACGTCAAAAAGATACGAGTTCGCAAGCTGTCGGACGTCGTTGAACCGCTTCTCTGCTTTCGCCCGTTCGGCCTGTGCGACCTGTGCTTGCCATAGGGCGGCTGCCAAGCCTACTGTCAGTGCAAGCACCACGAGTGCCGCGGCGATCACACCAATCTTGTTCCGGGCGATGAACTTCGTCGCGCGGTATGAGAAGGTATTCGGTCTTGCCGTGACAGTCAATCCCTGAAGGTGTCGGCGGATGTCTTCCGCAAGTTGCCCGGGTGAAGCGTAACGGCGTTCCGGCTCCTTCCTGATCGCCTTCAGTACGATGTTGTCGAGGTCGCCCCTCACCCGCTGGACCGAGACCGGCTCACGCTCGACGGCGGTCCGTCGCACCGCCTCCATATCGGTATCGAGGGTCTCGGTAACCGCTTCGTCCGAGCGGATAAGCGGGATAGGCGGACTCGATGTGGCCGTCTTCGTCACGATCAGGCTCGACGGCAGCGGCGGTTCCTTCTCCAGGACCGCGCTATATATTTCGCGAAGGTCGCCTTCCTTTGATTCAAAAGGCCGCCGCCCGCTCAGCAATTCGAACAGGATCACCCCAAGGCTGTAAACGTCCGAGAGGGTCGTCACGCTTTCCCTGCGTAACTGCTCCGGCGAAGCGTACGACGGCGTCATCACGCCCATCCGCGTAATGGTTGCCGAGTCGGCCTCCTCGTACCCCTTCGACAGGATCTTAGATATGCCGAAGTCCAGCAGCTTCGGTACGCCCTCCTGGGTGACGATCATGTTTGAGGGCTTAAGGTCTCGGTGCACGACCAGGTTCCGGTGGGCGAAATCCACCGCCGCACACACGGTCATGAAAAGCTCCAGCCGAGCGTTCAGGTCGAGGTTATGCACCGAGCAGTAATCGTCTATCGGCAGCCCGTCGACGTACTCCATCGCGATGTACGGAACACGATCGTCGGTCGAGCCTGCGTCGAGCAGCCGCGCAATGTTCGGGTGCTCGAGGCTCGCGAGGATCTCCCTCTCCTGCTCAAAACGCCGGCGCAGAGCCCGCGTGTTCATTTCGCGTTTGAGCAGCTTGAGGGCTACTTTTTGTTCGAACTTCCCGTCGGCCCGCTCGGCAAGATAGACCGAGCCCATGCCCCCCTGTCCGAGTTCAGACACTATGCGATAAGGACCGACGCGCTGCCCCGCGAGCTCCGCTCCGCTGTCCTCGGCGATAAAGTCCCTCGACAGCTCCACGGCTGAAAACTCCATCATCCCTCTATTCGCATCGTCAAAGGACAGGAGCGATTCCACCTCACGCCGAGTTTCGCCGGAGACACCCATCTCGTCGAGCAATTTGGCGCGCTCGGCGGCGTTCACTTCGAGAGCCTTCTGCAGTACTTCTTTTACGCGCAGCCAGACATCAGCGTCCATATGGTTTGCGGGGTACGTCGCCCCATGAACAATTGCGTAAATAAACGGACGCGGCAGACATTCGAGCTATCTCCCGCTCAACTCACGCAGCAGCCAAAGTCTTGCCGCCTGCCATTCTCTCTGCACCGTCCGGTCCGACACCCCCAATGCTTCGCCGATCTCGGCATTGCTAAGTCCGCCGAAGAATCGCATTTCCACCACTTTTGCTTGTTTCTTGTCCAGTCTCTCCAGCCGGTCGAGCACCTCATCCACAGCGACGATCGAGCCGGCACGGTCCTCCACCGGCAGGTTTAGGTCGTCCAACGAAAGATGTATCGACCCGTTCCCCCGCTTGGCCGCCGAGTGTTGACGGGCGTGATCGACGAGAATCTGCCGCATCAACCGCGAAGCGATCCCGTAGAAGTGGCTACGATTCTGCCAGTCCACACCGGTCTGCGACGACAGCCGCATGAACGCCTCGTGCACCAGCGCCGTCGGTTGCAGCGTATGGTCCGGCCGCTCGCGCGACATCAGATACCTGGCCTGCCGCTTTAGCTCGTCGTAAACGTACGGCAATAGGCGCTCTTGGGCATCCTCGAGTCCGTCATTCCAATCCCGCAGGATCTGGGTGATCTCCGAAACGTCACTATCCCGCATATTCGTGTGAGGTAATTGGTCTGATCTTCTATTTGTTTGTATAGGGAACCGCCTAAATGTAGCCCAATTCTGCCGAAATGCGAAATTCTGAAAGATTTTTGTCGCCACGGCCGTCGAATTGACGCATACAGTCCCAGAACGAACCCAAGACAATCGAATAGAAACTCGGGGCTGTTTTCCGAAACTCCCCCCAGCGAACAAGGAGACAAAGATTTATGCTCGTGCCCAAATTCTCACCATTGCGCCTCGCGGCCTCGCTCACATTCGTGATTGCAGCCCTGTGCTTCACACCGGCCGTCCTCGGCGCCACGTTTACCGTGACCAACACCCTCAACTCCGGTGCAGGCAGCCTCCGGCAGGCTGTTCTCGACTCGAACGCCGCCGCCGGCTCCGACACGATAGTGTTCGACGCCGGAGTCTTCAGTTCGCCGCAAACGATCGTGCTGGCATCCTCCCTCTCGCTCGATCCGGCCGTGGGCGATTCACTTTCTATCACCGGCCCGGGAGCCAACTTGTTGACCATTAGCGGTAACAGTGCGGTGCGAATATTCAATGTAGGCAGTGGCGACACCGTGTCCGTCAGCGGGGTAAAACTCACCTTGGCAGTCTCGGGCGCTATTCTGAACAACGGTACGCTGACCCTGACCAACGTGAATTTCACATCGAACACGAACTCGAGCGGAGGCGCCATCAGCAACGCATCCACCCTGATCGTGACCGGCTGCGTTTTTGATGACAACGTATCAAACGGCGGAGGTGCGACCGGGAACGGCGGGGGAGCCATTTACAACAGCATAGCCTCTCCCCAATTCGTCACGATCACCGACTCGACCTTTACCAATAATCGCGTGGTCACGGCAAGCGCATTGAGCGGGGGCGCGATTCGAAACCGATTCGGGACGATGACGATCTCCAACTCCACCTTCTCAAACAATTCGTCCGTCAATACCGCAGGCGCAATTTCGAACGGTGAAACCCTAACCATCGCCGGTTCGACCTTTACCGGAAACACCGCTACTGATGACGCAGGAGCAGTTTATTCCACAGGAACGCTTTCGATCAGCAATTCGCAATTCAACGGAAATTCGGCAGAAGGTTACGGAGGCGGACTCTACGTCTCCGGCACGTTGACCATCTCGAACACCACGGTTTCGGGTAATACCGCCAACTCGAACAACGACACGGTTGGAAACGGAGGCGGCCTGTATCTTAACTCGGCAACCGCCACCATCTCCGGTTCCACCATCAGCGGAAACTCGGTACCGGGAAATGCTACGACAGCGGGCAACGGCGGAGGAATCGATTCCAGCGGGCCGCTGAATGTTACCAATTCGACGATCAGCGGAAACACCGCCGGGCGGATCGGCGGCGGCATCCGTGCGACCGGGGTTTCGACCGCTATCGCCAATATCGAAAGCTCAACAATAGTGGACAATACCGCAGGCCTAACAGGGGGCGGTATCGTTCGGTTCAGCTCTTCCAACCCCGTAAACTTGCACAACAGTATCTTCGCTAACAACAGCGACAACGGGACAGCTCCTAACATCCAGGGAACGGTTGTCTCGCAGGATTACAACCTGATCGAGGTAGCCACCGGGGCCACCATCACGGGTACGACCGCCAACAACATCATCGGCCAGGATCCGAACCTGGGGCCGCTTGCGAACAACTTAGGGCCGACGTTCACCCACGCGGTTCTGGCTGGCAGCCCGGCGAAGGACGCCGCCGACCCCGCAACTTTTCCCGCCACCGATCAGCGCGGAGCACCCCGGCCGCAGGATGGCCGTGCGGAGATCGGAGCCTACGAAGTTTACTCCCCAACGGCGGCCCCGGTCACCGTCGTCGGGCGGGTGTTTGCGAATATGCGGCCGCTGCGTGGCGCGTATGTTGTTATGTCCGGTCCCGGTGGCTCCGTTAGGGCTGTGACGAACACCTTCGGCTATTTCCGATTCGATAACGTAGAGGCCGGCGAGAGCTATGTCATTAACGTCACGGCCAAGCAGTACCGATTCGAATCCCGGGTAATTAACGCCGATTCCGATGTGATGGATCTTGTTTTCAATGGACAACCGCTAAGGTCCACTAAGTCGGTCGCGTCCGCTCCCGTAGAGACTTCAATTGCGCCGCAGGCCTATCCGGCACGTCCGCAGCTGATAGAGCCTATGATCTCGGTCAAACCGCGGAAGCTCAGGCGAAAATCGAATATCGATTGAATGTTCTTAGCCCCTGATCTTGCTTTCTCGACGCGACGCTAGCCCCTTTAGTGGGCCTCGCCCTTGCCGGACCTCCAGCCCGGCAGGGGCTTTTTTACACGCATCCCTCACCTCCATCGCTGCCCCCGTCACTTAGGGCAGGCTCGCGTTGGTTGTTCCGTTCAAACGTGCTTTACTCGTCACTGGTGGTTATTTCTGTGTAATGGGTACGGCGGAAGCGGGAGATGGGGATGAGGGCGTCGGAGGATTCTTCGCCGGGGGCAGGGCGTCGGAATTCGCTGGCGTGTTCGCGGAGGTAATCGAAGAAGCGTTCGAATTCACGCTGCATCGATTCCATCTTCTCACGCATGTTCATTATGATCTCGACACCGGCGAGATTGACGCCGAGGTCACGCGTGAGCGAGAGGATCACCTCCAGGCGTTCGATGTCGTCGTCGGAATAAAGGCGTGTGTTCCCGTCGGACCGCGACGGTTTAAGCAGCCCCTCGCGTTCGTACAAACGAAGAGTCTGGGGGTGGATGTCGAACATCTCCGCCACGGCACTGATCGTGTATGTCTTTACGCGTTTCTTCATGTTGGTCGGGAGTGTCGTGAGAGGCGGGAGGGTCTTGCGAGTCGGGATAGGTCGGAGAATTCAAAGACTCGCCGACCGTCTCGACTCGCAAGACTCATCCGACTCATTCAAGCCCCATAGCCTTTCTCGGGCTCTCCGGATTGGTCTTTTCGAACTGGCGGAGCAGTTCCTTCGTCTCTTCAGAGATCACCCGCGGGAGCGTTATCTTAACCTCGACGAACTGATCACCTCGGAGCTGCGGGTTTCTGAGGCTCGGGAAACCGCGTTCGCGTAGGCGGAACTTCTGCCCGGACTCCGTGCCCGCAGGTATCTTCAACTGTGCCTTGCCCTCGACAGTCGGCACCTCGATGCGCGCACCCAGTGCGGCCTCGGGGACGGTGATCGGCACGGTCACATAGATGTTATCGCCCTTGCGTGTGAAATAGGGGTGCTTGCCGACGTTCGTGACGATGAACAAGTCGCCCGGCTCAGCACCGAGGCGTCCGCCGTGACCTTTCTTCGGGATGCGAACCCGCGAACCGGTATCGACACCCGCAGGGATGCGGAGTTTCACCTGCTCGGTCTTCGGGGTCGTGCCCTTGCCGTTACATAACGAACACGGCGTGCGTCTGCGGCCCGTCCCCCCACAGTCGGGACACTCCTGTGAGAACTGCAGCCGTCCACCGGCCTTCAACACCTGCCCGGAGCCCTTGCACGTACTGCAGGTAATAACAGGGCCGCCTGTATCCCCTGCACCCTGGCATCGCGAACACTGCTCGCTGCGGTTCACGGTCAGGTTGGTCGTCAGGCCGTTGAAAGCCTCTTCGAAGCTCAGCCCAAGAGGGATCTCGATATCGCGTCCCTTCTTCGGCATCGCCCGGGGCGGCTCAGCCTGGGGCCGTGTGCCACCGGCTCCTCCTCCACCGAACAGGTCGGAGAAAATGTCGCGGAAACTGCTGCCTCCGCCAGAAGTAGAGCCCGAAAAATCGAACCCGGAGAAGTCGAAACCGGCGGTCCCGCCGCCTCCCGCACTCGCTCCGGCACCGAACGGCGAATCGGCGTCCAGATTGTCGTTGTAATAGCCAAAGCGGTCGAAAACCTTACGCTTCTTCTCGTCCGAGAGCACATCGTAGGCTTCCTGAACCTCCTTGAACTTATCCTCGGCCGCTTTATCGTTCGGGTTTACGTCCGGGTGAAATTTGCGTGCAAGACGCCGATAGGCCTTCTTTATTTCGTCGGCCTTCGCGTCTTTTTTTACACCGAGGGTCTGGTAATAGTCTTTCTTCGCCATTTGGGTCAGCGGCAAGTTTAGAGGGACTCGGGAAGAGAGGCAAGTCCCGTCCCTCATCCCTCATAAACGTGCCTTAAGCGTTACTT
>JAEZJR010000102.1 GCA_023415725.1 Acidobacteriota bacterium | reverse complement strand
TTCACGGGGGACGATCAGCTTTATTTTTACGATGCGATCGCCCCGATCGTTGCCGCGGATTCGATCGACATGTCGATCGCGTGGAAGGCCGCGAGGTACGACAAAGGCGGGGCCGATTACATCAACTGCCCGATGGACCGGGAGCGTTACGAACTATTCATTTCGGAACTACTGAACGCCAGGTCGGTGCCATTGAAAAGATTCGAAGAAACACACTGGTTCGAAAGCTGCCTTCCGATAGAAGAGATCGCTCGGCGCGGGCCCGAAACGCTAAGGTTCGGGCCGATGAAGCCGAAGGGGCTGCGGCACCCGAAAACCGGGGACGAGCCTTACGCATGCGTGCAGCTTCGCCAGGAGAACCTGATGGCGGACGCTTACGGGCTTGTCGGTTTCCAGAACCATCTGCGTTACGGCGAGCAGGAACGCGTGCTCCGGCTGATCCCCGGACTGGAGAATGCCGAGTTCCTGCAGTTCGGGCAAATACACCGCAACACCTTCATCAACTCGCCAAAGATCCTCAACGAAACGCTCGAGACGAAGGCGAATCCTTCTCTCTTCTTTGCCGGGCAGATCACAGGCGTCGAGGGATATGTCGAATCGGTTGCGACCGGGTGGATCGCGGGGCTGAACGCCGTACGCGTTATTCGTGGACAGGACCTCTTGACCGCACCGGCGACGTCCGCGATCGGAGCCCTTTGCCGGTACGTTTCGAACGTGGAGACGAAGAACTTCCAGCCCGTCAACATCACCTTCGGCCTGCTGGAACCGCTGCCGGAAGAACTGCGTAAAAAATATCGCAGAAAGCGGGACCGGCACGAGGTGCAGGTGGAGCGGGCGTTAGAGGATTGGGATGCGTTCATGGCTGGAATGAACCGCCAAGGTAGCGGGAAACAAACGGCGGGTGCATAGTTTCCGTCGCCAACGGCGACCAACATTAAAGCCTAGGGTGCAATGAGGGGAGCGAATGGAACCCTAGGTCCAGAGCGTTCATTTGACCCGTCGCTGAAGGCGACGAACCGCCGGTCAAGGATGTTGCTCGCCTCCAGCGAGCGTGCCAAATCGTCACCTTTACCTAGGGTTTCGCCGAAACGGCTCCACCTTAAGCTTTAATGTTTGTCGCCCTTGGCGACCGTCGTATTCTTCAAGGGCCCGAATATGGAACTGTTCCCGATACTCATCGTTTTAGCGATATTCGTCGTGGCCGTCCTTTATTCTTAGGTCGGGCATGGGGGGGCGTCGGGGTATTTGGCGGTGATGGCGTTTTTGGCGGTGGCACCGGGGGTGACGCGGCCGACGGCTTTGGTGCTGAATCTTTTTGTGGCGTCGATCGCGACGTTTCAGTTTTGGCGTGCGGGGCATTTTTCGTGGGGACTGTTCTGGCCGTTCGCGGTCACGTCGATCCCTTTTGCATTTATCGGCGGGTCGATCACGCTGCCGACAAATGTTTACAGACCGGTGCTCGGGGCAGTACTTCTTTTCGCCGCGTTCCGGCTGGCGTGGAGTTTCTCGAAGGACGTGCCGGAGGCGAAGCGGCCGAATTTGGTGATCGCTTTGCTGATAGGCGCGGGGATCGGGCTGCTCTCGGGTCTTGTTGGCGTCGGCGGCGGGATATTCCTCACACCGGTGCTGCTGCTGATGAACTGGTCGGAGACGAAGACCGCGGCGGGCATTTCGGCGTTGTTCATCCTTGTGAATTCGGCATCTGGCCTTGCGGGGAATTACGCTCAGGTAAGCGTGCTGCCGGTGAGTTCGCTGGCCTGGATAGGTGCCGCGATCGCCGGTGGCGTGGTCGGTTCCCTGCTGGGTGCGAAAAAGCTCGAATCACTGATGCTCAGGCGAGTGCTCGCGGCGGTACTGGTTTTCGCGGCCGTGAAGCTGATTTTCGTTTGAGAGGCGCGGAACTGAATTCGGTTTTGAAGCATCAAATCTATTCGCCCGTTTCGATTTGAGCGAATCGCAAGGGAAAATTAGTCAACAGCTTCCAGCCATGAGCTGCCAGCTTCGAGTGATCTGAAGTGCATTTGATGCGGCTGATTATCTTTCTGATCATGCTTCTGCCCGTCGCGATCGCGGGGCAGTCGGGGCGTGTGAAACCGGCCGAGACGCCGACGCCGCGGCCGCGCGTTCCATCGGGTGTTTACATACCGACGACCACCGACCGGCCGCGCGTGGCGGAGCCGACGCCGACGCCGCGGGCGACGCCTGACGATTCGGAGATCACGGTGGAATCGACGCTGGTGCCGATCCCCGCTACGGTGGTGGACGCGAGCGGGCGGGCCGTGACTACGCTGACGGTCGCGGATTTCGAACTGATGATCGCGGGCCAGCGGGCGGAGATCAGCGAGTTGACCAGGTCCGAAACGCCGATCAGGCTGGCGATGCTGTTCGACAACTCGTCGAGCGTCTCGATCGCGAGGGAGTTCGAAAAGGCAGCGGCGCTGAAGTTCTTCCGCCGCGTGATAAGGCCTGAGAAGGATTTAGCTGCGCTTTACAGCGTCTCGACGGGCGTCAGGCTCGAGCAGCCGTTCACGTCGGAGATATCGTCGCTGACGCGGGCGATCGAGATGTTCGCACCGCCGGAGGGGGCGACGGCGTTGCTCGACGCGATCGTTAAGGCATCCGAGTACCTCGCCGATGTACCGGGACGGCGTGTGATCGTTATCGTGTCCGACGGCGACGACACGATCAGCGACGCAACCTTCGAACAAACGATGCGGGCACTGCAGATGGCGAACGTGCAGGTTTACATCGTTAAAACGACCGACTTCGAGAACTACAAACGCACGGGCTCACGAAAAGGCAACGCGAACATCCGCCAGCTCGCCGCGGAACGCCGCATGCTCGAGATAACCAACAACACCGGCGGCTCCGTTTATTCGCCGGTCGACGAACGCGAGGTCGACGAAGCGTTCCGCCAGATCATCTCCGCCCTCTCACAGCAGTACATCCTCAGCTATTACCCCGAGAACGAAACATCTATGCGCGGCGAGTTCCGCGAGATAATGCTCACCGTCAAGGACAAACAGGGGCTTACCGTCAGGACGAGGAAGGGCTACTACGTTCCCAAAAGGTAAGAGTTACGCGTTTACGCGTGAAATCTGCGGCCAAGGTGCAAGGTGAGGGTTATAATGAGCGGTGGCCACCCGCTCTCACGCCTGAAGGCGTAACTCTTACGGTATGACGTTTCCGGAAGTTCTCACAGAATTTTTCCAGCACTTAAAATACGAGCGGAACGTTTCGCCGCACACGCTGCGGAATTACGAATCGGACCTTGAACAGTTTCGCCAGTTCCTGTTCGGGATCGAGAAGCGCGACGACGTGCCGATCCAGCAGATCGATCGGCTGACCATTCGCGAGTGGATGGCGAGCCTGCACTCCGCGGGGAAGAAGAAAGCATCGATCGCGAGGAAACTCGCTTCCCTGCGGACGCTGTTTCAGTTCCTGATCCGCGAGGGGAAGGTCGAGGCGAACCCGGCGAAGATGGTTGCTACGCCGAAGATAGAACGGAAGCTGCCGAATCACCTCTCGATGGAGGACGCCGTCCGCTTCATCGAGACGCCCGACCCGCACACCCCGCTCGGGCGGCGCGACAGGGCGATGCTGGAGTTCTTATACGCGACGGGGATACGCGTCGGGGAGCTCGTCGGGATAAACGTCACCGACGTCGACCTTCGCGAACGCACGGTGCGGGTATTCGGCAAACGCAGGAAGGAGCGAATCGTCCCTTTCCACGAACACGCGTTACAGGCGTTGCTGCATTACCTCGCTGAATCGAGGCCGTTCTTTTTGAACAACGCCCCAGTCACACAGCGCGACGAGAAGGCGTGCTTTCTGAACTACCAGGGCACCCGCATCACCACCCGCAGCGTCGGGCGGATGATCGACAAATACATCCAGCAGTGCGCCGACGTGCACAAGATCTCGCCGCACTCGCTTCGCCACACCTTCGCCACCCACATGCTCGACTCCGGCGCCGACCTCCGCGACATCCAGGAGCTGCTCGGCCACGCACGGCTCTCAACCACCCAGATCTACACGCAGGTCTCGATGGAGAAGATGATCGACGTCTACTCGAAGGCACACCCAAAAGCTTAGGAAGTACAGATTAATGAGGCGATCACTAACTCGTAATCAATTGAATGCCCTAACTATTTTCTTCTCATTTACATTCCTTGTTCTGTTTCTAATTGTTTTTTCGACGAGTTCGATCGCCCAAAACGAGCACGAAATTCCTGTATGTATTGAAAACCGAAACTCTCAGCGTTTAGTCGGGGAAACGCTAAAGCTCTCGCTAACCGAAAAGACTATCTTAAAGTCAGGGAAAGATATCGATTACGTCCAATACTGGGTAGGATTCGGTGAAAAGAAAAACCGCGTTTGGATGACGGGAATGTACGGCCCTCAAGCGACTGATGGAAACCCAAATAAAGGATGGCTTGCCGCTTCAACCGGCATCACCCGACGAACCTGGAAGTCAGGCGAGATCGAAGGAGTGGACATTAAGGGCAAGCTATCCAATGGGAACCTCTGGCGATTTGTCGGCCGATATGGTGAATTCGTGGAGTACTACGACGTTTCGCCAGAGGCTGCAGGATTTTTCGATAACATCATCAGCGGTATGTGTATCGCTCATAGATAAGGCGACTCACCCGCAATTTGTAAAAACGGTCTCCAGAGATTTATTGTACGATCAACTTCCCGTGCAACATGTTCATCCCGCAGGTAAACGCGAATTCACCGCGTTTTTCGGGGGTGAATTCCACTGGCGTCGTCTTGAACGCGGGGAGGTCCCGAGCGATGCCGAAGTCGCCGAGGATGACCTGCTCGCTGCACGATGATGTCTCCTCGCGTCGGAAGTTCAGCCGCACGGGACGGCCACGATCAACGACGATAACGTCCGGCGAGTAACCGCCTTTCACGGTGACGTCGATCTCTTGCACGCCCGCCTCGTTAACGACCGCCGCGGTCGCTTCGCGCTCGCCGAAGAAGTACCACAGCACGAACGCGATCAAACTTACTCCGCCGATGACGACGATGATCTCTGCCATATCCATTACGATCCCCTCCTTGCATCCTTGTACGTGCGAAGCCGCAAGCTGTTACTCACTACGGAGACGCTCGACAGGCTCATAGCGGCGCTCGCGATCACCGGCGAGAGCAGCCACCCGAAGACAGGGTACAGCACTCCGGCGGCGACCGGGATCCCTATCACGTTGTAGATGAACGCCCAAAACAGGTTCTGTTTGACCGTGCGGATCGTCGCCTTCGACAGGCCGATAGCGGTTGCCACGCCGCGAAGGTCGCCCTTGATGAGCGTGATGTCGCTCGCCTCGATCGCGACGTCGGTGCCGGTGCCGATGGCGATGCCGACGTCCGCCTGCGCGAGCGCGGGTGCGTCGTTGATACCGTCGCCGACCATCGCGACACGCTTCCCTTCGGCTTGCAGGTGCTTGATCGCGTCCGCCTTGCCGTCGGGCAAAACTTCCGCGAGCACCCGCGGGATGCCGACCTGTTTCGCGACCGCGTCGGCGGTGCGGCGGTTGTCACCGGTGATCATCACGACCTCCAGGCCGAGCCGCCGCATTTCGGCTATCGCCGACTGCGATTCACCTTTGACCGTGTCCGCCACGGCGACGACCCCGGCAAAGAGCCCGTCGATGGCGGCGAACATCGGCGTCTTGCCCTCAGTGGCCAGGCGCTCGGCGATAGAGCTGTCGACATCGATCGATCGCTCGTTCATGAGACGGACGTTACCGAGCAAGATTTCGCGGCCGTCGACCTCCGCTTCGATCCCCCGGCCCGCGAGGGCGTTGAAGCGCGTGGGCTGCGAAAGTCGCAAGCCTTTCTCCTGCGCCCCCTTCACGATCGCGACGGCTAGTGGGTGTTCGCTAGAGCGTTCGGCCGACGCGACGAGCGACAGGAATTCATCCTCAGCGAACCCGCCGGCCGCCACAACGTCCGTGAGACTCGGTTCCCCTTTGGTGATAGTGCCGGTCTTGTCGAGCACGACGGTGTCCAGCTTGTGCGCGGTCTCAAGGCTGTCGCCACCCTTGATCAGTATGCCGAGTTCCGCCCCTTTGCCGGTGCCGACCATGATCGCCGTCGGCGTTGCTAAACCTAACGCACAGGGGCACGCGATGATGAGAACGGAGACGAAATTCACCAGCGCCATGGTGAAGCGGACCTCCGGAGCTGAGGCGACAAACCAGATAACGAACGTGGCGATCGCGATGGAGATGACGACCGGCGTGAAGATCCCGCTGATCTTGTCGGCGAGGCGCGCGATGGGCGGTTTCGAGCCTTGCGCGTCGCGAACGAGTTTGACGATCTGCTGCAGGGCCGTTTCGCGGCCGACCTTGGTGGCCCGGAAGCGGAACGCGCCGGTCTTGTTGATGGTCGCGGCGAAAACCTCGGCGCCGACGGCCTTTTCGACCGGGATGCTCTCTCCCGTAAGCATCGATTCGTCGATCGCGGATGAGCCTTCCGTGACGATGCCGTCAACGGGGATCTTCCCGCCCGGGCGAACCGAGACGATGTCGCCTTTGCGGACCTGATCGGTCGGCACCTCGACCTCGTCGCCGCCGCGGATGATGACGGCGGTCTTGGGCTGCAGCCCAACAAGCTTCTTTATCGCCTCGCCGGTGCGGCCCTTGGCCCGCGATTCGAGCATGTTGCCGAGCAGGATCAGCGCGATGATCACGCTCGCGGCTTCGTTATAGACGGGCACACCCATCGAGGAGTGTGCCGCGTGCCCGCCGGTGGCGAACCACTGCGGGAACGCAGTCGCGATCACCGAGTAGATGTAAGCGGTGCCGGTGCCGACGGCGATCAGCGTGTTCATGTCGGCCGCTCGGTGCCGGAACGCGGCCCATGCACCGGTGAAGAATCGGCGGCCGGAATACAGGACAACCGGCGTCGTCAGAGCGAACTGCAGCCAATTGACGCCCGGGAAATTCAGAAACTCGATCGTGCCGTGCGACATCGCGATGACGAGCACCGGCAGCGAGAGCACCGCGGCTACAATAAATCGTCGTTTCGCCTCGGCGTATTCGGCGGCGTGGGCGGCCTCGATCGAATCGTCGGCGTCGGTGCCTTCCGTTTCCGGATGAGCGTCGTAGCCGGCGGAGCGGATCGTCTCGACCAGGGCGTCGGTGTTCGTAACGCCGGGGTCGAACTTGACCGTCGCCCGCTCGGTGGCGAAGTTGACCGAAGCTTCCTTAACGCCGGGCTGGCGATTGAGCGTACGTTCGATGCGGTTCGCGCACGCCGCACAGGTCATCCCGGTGACGGGCATGTCGACGCTGTCTTCTGGTCGTGTTGTTTCTATGGGCTCAACGAGCCCCGTAGCCTTCATGGCTTCCCTCCTTGATGTTTGTGCAAGAGTTACGCGTTTACTCGTGAAGATCTCTGCAACGGTGCTCGGTAGATCTCTCTGGTTCTGTGGCCGGCCGTGCTCACGCCTGAAGGCGTAACTCTTACGTTGCCGGAAATCCGGCTTGATCCAGAACGTCTACGATTCGATCGCGGTCGATGGACGGCTCATGCCGGACTGTGACCTGTTTCGTTTCGACGTCGACCTGCACTTCATCGACTCCGTCGACGCGGCCAAAGGCGTTCTTGATCGCGTTTGCGCAGCCGTCGCAGGTGATGTCGGGGGCAGTGACGGTTGTGGTGTTGGTTTCGTTATTCATTATTCCTCCTTGTTATAAAACCTTCCCTTTGCTCGTTCTATTTCTTCCCGACCCGGCGGTGCTCCACCGGGTGTTCTATGTGAGATCCTTCGATCAGGCCGCAAACATGGCCTTCGGCCTCGCCTTTTTTCTCCCATTCCTTTAGGGCTGCGGCGAGTTCGTCGCGGTATTGCTGCATCTGAGCGATCCGCTCGTCGAGTTCTTTCAGGCGGCCCTTGACGATGCCGCGGACCTCGCCGCAGGGGTTCTCGCCTCGGCGCTTGTGGGCGATAAGTTCGCGGATCTCATCGAGCGTGAACCCGAGAACCTGCGCCTTCTTTATGAAGGAAAGCCGGTCGAGAACGCTTTCGTCGTAGACGCGATAGCCGCTCCCCGTGCGTCGGGGCCGGTCCAGCAGGCCGCTTTTTTCGTAAAAGCGGAGCGCCTCGATCCCGACGCCGGAGAGTTTGGAAACCTCCCCGATCTTCAAGCCCTTACCGCCGTCGGCGGTCGTGATCTCCGGTGCGAAACTGAATGTCGACCTCATAATTAGATTATAGACTCTGTAGTCGAGTACAGAGTCAAGCATTATCTGAATCTTTTTTGAGCTTTGCTTGTTCGATTGGGTTCTTAACAAAAAGAGCACAAAGAGAAGACACAAAGATCCACAGAGAATTTCTCGGTGCCCTTTGTGGGTTTCAGCTTTGTGCCCTTTGTTGTTAACAACAAATTCGGGAGCTCATGATCCTTGTTTCATTTTCAAATACTCCGCTCTGAGCATGAAGCTGCCGTTGGTGACGACGCGGTCGCCTACGGTGAGGCCTTCGTGCACGATGTAGCGGCCGTCGGATTCGGGGCCGAGGCGGACGGGGCGCATCGCGAAGACGTTCGGGTCATTGGTGGGCAGGAAAACGACCTGCTGGCCGGCGACGTTCTGCACCGCGGAGGCGGGGACGACCGGTGCGGTTCGTTCCGCGTCGCCGAGGGCACCGAACGCAGCGCGGACGTACATCCCGATCTTCAGGGCGCGGCCCGGATTCGCCAGCTCGATGCGGACCTTGCCGGTGCGGGTCGCCTCGTCGAGCTGCGGATCGATGTAGGTGATCGTGCCGCGGAAGACATTGTCGGGGAAAGCGTCGGAGGTGACGGTCGCCCCGCTGCCGACGCGGAGGCGTGCGATATCGCGTTCGAAGACCTGTGCGATCACCCACACGCTTGAAAGGTCGGTGATGCGCATCAGTTCCTTGTTCGCATCCACCACCTCGCCTAGATTGACGCTGCGGGCGGTGACGGTTCCCGAGATCGGCGCCGGGACGGCGAGCTCGGAAGTGATCTGCGAAGGGTTGCGAAGAGAATCGACGCGGCCGGCCGGCATGCCGTAAAGGATCAGGCGCTGGCGAGTGGCGGCGAGTTCCGATTCCGCGGTGCGGAGTTTGTTCAACGCCTCCTCGCTCGCGGCCCGCACCTCCGGGCTGATCGGCAGCAATTGGTGGGCTCGCTGCTCCCGCTGTCGGGCCTCCTCGGCCTCGGCTTCGGCGGTGCGGAGCTTCGCGGTGTCCTCGTCGAGGTCCTCGCGGCTTGCGGCTCCGATACGGATCAAGCGGGTCGTGCGGTCGTATTTGTTCGCCGCTTCTGCGAGAGCTGCCTCGGCCGCGCGGCGTTGGCGTGTGGCCTGCTCGACCTCGTTGCGGCCGGGGGTGTTGATCTCGGCCAGGCGCTGCGTGCGTTCGTAATTGCGGCGGGCATTTTCCGTCTCTGTGCGAAGTGCGATGTAGCGAGACTGCGTCTGCGCGAATTCGTCGCTGAAGATCACCGCGATGGTCTGCCCGGCGCTGACGTTCTGGCCGAGTTCCGGCAACCCGCCTCGCACGATCCCGCCGACAAGCGTCACACCGGGCGTCTGCTTGTAGGCGTTCGCCTCGACGACGCCGGTCGCGGCGACGGACTCGGTCTCGGTGGAGAGCTGCTCCCCGACGGTTTCGAACGCGATCTCGGTGTTCTGCAATTGCGCGGGGGTGAGGGTGACGGTCTGGTCGGTGAGCACGGTGCCCTGATCGCCGGGTGCATCCGTCATCGAGATGCGCGGGGCGGGGACGGGCTTGCCCGCGCCGCTCGACCCGGCGAAATACCATACGAGCATCGCCACGACGGCGACCCCGACCACGCCGACCAGCGACCCGGCGATGATCATGTTGCGTTGCCGCACGCGCCGAGCGTCGGCTGCGTCGGCGTTATTGGCGGCTTCTTCGATGAGGGTTCTTTC
This sequence comes from Acidobacteriota bacterium, assembly GCA_023415725.1. Taxonomy (GTDB): domain Bacteria; phylum Acidobacteriota; class Blastocatellia; order Pyrinomonadales; family Pyrinomonadaceae; genus OLB17. The sequence goes on along the minus strand of JAEZJR010000102.1, from coordinate 5,840 downwards.
CTGGTCTTCCATTATCTCAACTCCGGGGCATTAGTCGTTTTCAGTATCTCCACCATCGCGAGATAGGCTTCGAGCTGCGCGTCGATGAATCCGTTCTCGGTCGCGATGTAGCGGTGGTGCTCGGCTATGTAATCGAGCAAGGTTTTCGATCCTATCTCGTAGGTCTGGCGGACGACCTCGGCGTTTTGGGCGGCACGGTCGCGAACGCCGACGCGGTAGATCTCCATCGCGCGGAAGGCCCGGTTGTAGCGTGCGTAGGCGGCGGCGACCTCGCGCTTGACCGTGAGCTCTCCGAATTCGAGACGGTTCTTCGCCGCCTGGCGTTCTAGCTCTGCAGCGGCGATCATCCCCTGATTTCGGTTCCGCACGGGCAGGTTCAGCCGCACTCCGAAGGTGAAGAAGTTCATCCGGCTCTGGATCGGTAACAGGGCCCCGGTATCCATGTCGGTGCCCATAAGTGGAAAGCCGCTCTTCATCCGCTGATAGCCGACCATCACGTCCACATCGATGCGGCCCTCGCTGCGGGCCTGTTCGATCCGGGCGGCGGCGAGTTGCTCAACGGCGGCGGCACCTTTCAGATCGGGGCGCGACTGCAATGCGGTCTGTTCGGCTCCGACCTGCGGCGGGAGGTTCATTTTTAGAGTGTCCAGATTGCCACGCAGCAGCAGCGGGTCGCCAGGCTCGAGACCGACGAGGTTGCGAAGCTCGAAAAGCCGCTGCTCGACGTCGCCTTCACGCGACTCGCGCTCGACCCGCATGCGGTTCAGCTCGACGGTCTCCATGTTCTGCTCGAGCGGCGGGCGTCGGCCCTCGGTCACCTGAGCGGTGACCAGGTCTACGTTCTGCTCCGCCATCGCGACGGTTTCCTCCGTGAATTGCAGCTTGAATACGGCGGCGAGGGCTTCGCCATGTTTGGCTCGAACTTCCGCGGCGAGTTGGCGTTCGCGCTCGGCGAGGGCCTGACGGCGGATCTCCATTTCGCGCTCGGCGACGCGGATGCGGGCGGAGCGGCGGCCGCCGAGTTCGAGCGGTAAACCGCCCTCCACCATAAAGCTGTTGTCGCCCATCCCGCCGATCTCGCGTTCGCCGCTGACCTCGAGGCTCGGGTTTGCGCGGAGGCGTGCCTGTCGGATCAGAGCCTCTCCCGCCTCGGCCTCTTTTCGCATCGCAGAGACCTCGGCGTTGTTCGCGAGTGCGACCTTAACCAGTTCGTCCGCGTTTTTTCCCGACTGTTCGTCGTAGTATTTCAGGTGCGATTGCAACGTCGTGCGCCGCGCGGCTACGGGCTGGGAATCGGTAGACTGCGCTGACGCCGTGACAGCCAAAAGGATCAACGCGACAGCGTGCAGCAGTCCCCAAAGGGGACGAATATTAAAGCTCCCTGAAGGGGAGTCTCCCAGTTTGGCGAACCCTACGTAGGGTTCCGCTCGTTCCTCGCTGCACCCTACACTATATTGTTTGTCCCCTTTGGGGACATGAAGGAGCGTCGTGCTGGTTGAATTTGTCGATAGGTAAAACATTATTGGTTCACCTCCCTCGGTCCGGTGCCGTGCCTCAATTCCCACAGCCGCATCCAGTAGAAGATGACCGGCGTTACGATGAGCACGTGGACGAGGCTCGATACCATCCCGCCGAAGACAGGTGCGGCGAGCGGTCGCATCACCTCAGAACCTGCGCCGGTGCTCCACATGATCGGGAGGAGCCCTGCGACGATGGTGGTAACGGTCATCACTTTCGGGCGCAGGCGTAAGAGTGCCCCTTCGGTCACGGCTTCGAGCAGCGTTTCGCGGTCGAGTTTTCCGAGTTCGGCACGTTTCCGCGCAACGGCCTCTTCCAGATACACGACCATCACGATCCCCGTCTGCACCGCCGCGCCGAATAGGGCGATAAACCCGACCCACACCGCGACGGAGAAGTTGTAGTTCATCATCCACAACAGGTAGAACCCACCCGTGAGCGCGAATGGTACGGCGAGTAACACGTGAGCCGCCTCGAGGAACGAGTGGTACGTGAGATACAAAGTGAAGAAAATGATCAGGATGACGATCGGCACGACGATCATCAGGCGGCCTCGGGCACGCTGCTGATTTTCGTACTGCCCACTCCAGTTGAAGTAGTAGCCGGCGGGCATCTGCATCTGCGACTTGATCGCAGCGTCAGCCTCATCGACGAAGCTGCCGATGTCGCGCCCGCGGACGCTCAGGAGCACCGTCCCGCGCAGCAGGCCGTTCTCGCTCTGGATCATCGACGGGCCGTCGACGGTGCGAATCTGTGCGAGCTGCGAGAGCGGGATCGGAGCACCGGTTGGCGAGGAGACAGGGATCTGCGCGATCGCTTCGGGCGTCGCGCGAAATTCAGGAGCGTAGCGGACACGGATCGGGAAACGGTTGCGCCCCTCGATGGTGGTGGTGAGGTTCGTTTCGCCTATGCCTTTCTCGATCACGTCCTGGATGGTACGGACGTCGATGCCGTAGCGGGCTGCGGCCTGGCGGTCGATATCGATGTCGATATATGGCGCACCGCCGATCTGTTCCGGATAAACGTCGGCGGCACCGGGCACGCCGCGCACGACCTCCGCCATCTCGCGCGACACACGCTCGAGCGTGTCGAGGTCGTTCCCGAATATCTTGATCCCCACCTGCGAGCGGATGCCCGTGGCGAGCATCTCTATGCGGTTGATGATCGGCTGCGTCCAGATGTTCGTGACGCCGGGCATGCGCAGGGCGGCGTCCATCTCCGTTACGAGTTTCTCGCGGGTCATCCCTTCGCGCCATTCCTCTTCGGGCTTGAGGTGGATGATCGTCTCGTTCATGTTGATCGGGGCTGGGTCGGTCGACGTTTCCGCACGCCCCGCCTTACCGACCGCCCACGCGACCTCGGGGAACCCGGCGATGATCTCATCCTGCTTGCTCATGATCCGCGTCGCCTCATCGAGCGAGACGCCGGGATCGGTGACGGGCATGTACATCAGGTCGCCCTCGTTCAGAGCCGGCATGAACTCGCTACCGATCTGCGTGGCGGCGACCATCGCCCCGATGAAGAACAGAGCTGCAAGGCCGACCGTGGCGGCACGATTGCGCAATGCGGTGATCAGCAGCGGCTTGTAGAAGTTACGGAGGTACCGCATGATCGGGTTCGCTTCCTCGGGCTTCAAATTCCCCTTTAAGAGAAAACCGCACAGCACGGGCACGAGCGTGACGGCCATGAAAGCCGCGGCGACCATCGCGAACGTCTTGGTGTAAGCGAGCGGGTGGAAGAGCTTCCCTTCCTGGCCCGTAAGAGCAAAAACGGGGAAGAACGCGACGATGATGATCGCCGTGGACGAGAAGATCGGGCGACCGATCGTCTTGGTGGCTTCTTTAATGATCTCCCAGACGCGCTCGCGGTTGGTGACGTCGACGCCCTCCTGCTCGATCGCGCGGTAGGCGTTCTCGGTGACGACGATGCCGGCATCGACGAGGTCGGAGACGGCGATCGCTATCCCGGCGAGGGACATGATGTTCGACGAGACGCCCCAGAAATACATGAAAAGGAACGACACGAGTGCCGCGAGCGGCAGCGGGATCGTTACGATGAAGATCGACCGGAAGTGGGCGAGGAAGATGAGATTGACGAGCGTGACGAGGATGAATTCCTCGATCAATGCTTCTTTAAGCGTGTCGGCGGTGCGGTGGATCAACTCTGTGCGGTCGTAGAAAGGGACGATCGAGACTCCCTCGGGTAGGCCCGGCTTGATCTCCTCTATCTTCTGCTTTACCGCGTCGATCGCCTCTAGGGCACTGACCCCGTAGCGCATGATGACGACGCCGCCGACCGCCTCCGTACCGTTCTTGTCGAGCGAACCTGTGCGGAAGGCATTGCCGAGTTTCACCTCGGCGACATTGCGTACGTAAACGGGCGTGCCGTTCGACGAGCCGATGACGATGTTCTCGACGTCGGCGACCGATTCGACCAGCCCGATGCCGCGGACCACCGCCCATTCACCCGCCTGCTCGACGACGTTGCCGCCGACGTTGTTGTTCGAGCGCTCGACCGACTCAAGCACCATCGAGAGCGGAATGTTGTAGGCCCGAAGCTTGTTCGGGTCAACATCGATCTGGTATTGCTGCACGTAACCGCCGACGGTCGCGACCTCGGCGATGCCGGGGACCGAGTTGAGCTGATAGCGGACGAACCAGTCCTGCAGCGTGCGAAGGTCGCGAAGCGAGTGGTGGTCGGATTCGAGCGTGTACCAGTAGACCTGCCCGACGCCGGACGCATCCGGGCCGAGCGTAGGGGTGACGCCGTCGGGCAATTGCCGCTGCACGAGGTTGAGCCGCTCAAGGACGCGAGTTCGGGCCCAGTAGAGCTCCACGTCGTCCTCGAAGATCACGCTCACCATCGAGAAGCTGAAGGCCGAGCTCGCCCGAACCGTGCGAACCCCGGGCAGGCCCTGCAGGTTCGTCACGAGCGGGTAGGTGATCTGGTCCTCGACCTCCTTCGGCGAGCGGCCCGCCCAATCGGTGAACACGATCACCTGGTTGTCCGAGAGGTCCGGTATCGCGTCGATCGGCGTGCGCGTCAGAGCCCAATATCCGGCGGCTGCGATCGCGAGATATGCGATCAGCACCATGACGCGGTTCTTAATCGACCATTCGATCAGCCAGTTGATCATATGTTCACCTCCGGGGGGAGCATCTTTTTTCCTCTATTGAGCGGTCATCGGGAGGGTCGCCTTGCCGGTGCCGGCGGGACCCTGATAGGTGACCTGAGCCTGCCATTCTCCGCCCATCTCCAGGTTCACGGCTCCGGAGTAAACTCCCGGAGTACCGGTGGTGGTAAGCGTTGCGGGGTTATTCATCGACGTGGCCCCGTGTGGCATGTGGAAGTTGAGCGAAGCGGCCCCGACGTCGACCGGTTTGCCGGAGGCATCAGCGAACTTCAGCGTCAGTGTGTTCTTGCCGTTGCGGAGGACGCCGTCGGCACTCGAAAGCGTGACGGTGAGGTTGTTGCCCGCCGGGCCGCTCTTGATGGCCTTGCCGGTGTCGGCCGCGGGCGTGCCTGCATCGCCGGTGGAGCCGCAAGCAAGGGCGAAAATACCAAGTGTTGCGATCAAAAGGGTTGCGATAAATTTGGACATGTTGGATCTCCTCAAAAGTGAATAGGTTCTGGTTAAAACTAGCTTGGAACGCGCGCTGGGAATGCACGAAAAAGACGCGCACGGGTGCACCCGCGAGCGTCTTTTCGCGCTTTCGGAAAACTAGATCAGGAAGGAATTATGGCGCAGGTATAGATCAGGGCCGCGAGCGAACCGCAACCGGTTGTCCCCGGTGCGCTCCCTGGGCCGAGGCATTTCAGCACGAAAAACGCGTGACAGCCATTCGACCCTGAATGTATCGGAGGGCTCGACGGCATCGGCCGGGGCCTTTAGATGTGAATTATCGGAGTTCTGCTTTTGCGGGGTTTTGCTCGCGGTCGAGACGACCGTTTCGCAATCGGCCGAGCAGCAACTTTTCGCAGACATGTAATCCCCGCCGCTCGTATCCTTTTTGCAGCAGGAATGGCTCTTTTGCTGTTCGCTAAAACACCCGCACACGCCAGCCCAGACCGACCCCGTAAGGGCGAGCAGGATGACCAGCGATGTGAGCCATTTCAGCTTCATCTAGCGCAACTATCCGCCTTCCTAAACTGAGTTGTCAAGTCTATAGTCGGCTCCAGACTGCGATTTTTCCAAGGTTTAAAAGGAGGAAGGATCGCCTGGGTACGGATAGCGAGGTCAGCCCAATGACCTCCCGTAATTCCCCCGACCCATAAGCTTGCGGTGCCCGAGCCGGAACGGCGATCCTTTTGATTTGTGTAGT
>JAEZJR010000084.1 GCA_023415725.1 Acidobacteriota bacterium | reverse complement strand
CACCGGTTTTCGTGGAGGAAAATAGATGTCGATTCTCACAATGATCCCGGCCGCGTTCGGGATGGTCGTTAAGATTGACCAATTGCTCGAGGTGCTGGCGACGACGTTGATATTCGTCTTCATCGGCATACTCTTTTTCGCGATCGCGTACGGCATCCTCGGTTTCATGTACCCGATAAAAAAGGAGATCGAGGAAGACCAAAACACCGCCTTGGGCATAGTGATCGGGTCCATAATGATAGGGCTCGCGCTCATCATAGCGGCCGCCATACAGGGTTGAAATCGAAGGATAAAGGCTAAAGGAGAAAGGATAAAGGCCGCGCGGCGGTCTTTGTTTTATCCTTTATCCCTTATTCTTTATCCTTTGCAATGAAGCGCACTCCGCTCTTATTCCTCAACGTCATCATCATCGCGACCTGCGGGCTTATCTATGAACTGCTCGCCGGCACGCTTTCCTCTTACGTCCTCGGCGATTCGGTAACGCAGTTCTCCCTGATCATCGGCATTTACCTCTTCGCGATGGGGGTCGGGTCGTACCTCTCGCGGTTCATAGATAAGAACGTCGCCGAGAAGTTCATCGATATCGAACTCGCCGTCGCGGTGATCGGCGGGTTCTCTGCTCCGCTGCTGTTCCTCACGTTCGCCTACGTTTCCTACTTCGGGCTGATCCTTTACTCGATGGTGTTCGTCATCGGAACGCTCGTCGGGCTTGAGATCCCGCTTCTGATGCGCATCTTGAAGGATGAGCTGGACTTCAAGGAACTCGTCTCGCGCGTGCTGGCGCTCGACTACGTCGGGGCACTCGTCGCATCGCTCTTGTTCCCCATATTCCTCGTCCCGAAACTCGGCTTGAACCGGACCTCACTTCTGTTCGGAATGCTGAACGCGGCCGTCAGTTTGTGGGCGACGTGGCTGCTCGAACCCCTGATCAAGAACCGCACGCTCACGATCCTCCGCATCAAAGGCGTCATCGTACTTGTCGTTCTAGGGATCGCCCTCATAAAGGCCGACAGCCTCACCACACTCGCCGAGGACGGCCTCTTCATGGACAACATCGTCTACGCGAAGAGCTCGCCCTACCAGCGGATCGTCGTGACGAAGGGGAAGACCGGCCACGCCCTGTTTCTCAACGGCAACCTGCAGTTCAATTCGTTCGACGAATACCGCTACCACGAGGCCCTCGTGCACCCCGCTTTCGCCGCGTACAATGGCGAACCCAAACGCGTGCTCGTGCTCGGCGGCGGCGACGGCCTGGCCTTGCGCGAGATCCTGAAATACAAATCGGTCGAATCGGTTCAGCTTGTCGACCTCGACCCGATGATGACGGGCCTCTCGAAAGCGTTCCCCGCACTCGGCGAACTCAATCATCATTCCTTCGACGACCCGCGCGTCTCAGTCGCGAACGGCGACGCCTTCGTCTGGATCGATTCGACCGACGCCGCCCCGTTCGACATCGCCATCATCGATTTCCCCGACCCGAACAACTTCGCCCTCGGCAAGCTCTATTCGACGCGTTTCTACAATCTCCTCAAACAAAAGCTGAAGCCCGACTCCGCGGTCGTGGTCCAATGCACCTCACCGCTGATCGCGCGGCGATCCTACTGGTCGATCATCAAAACGCTCGAGGCCGTCGGGTTCGACGTGAAGCCCTACCAAACTACCGTCCCGAGCTTCGGCGTCTGGGGCTACGCCCTCGCGAAACTGCAGCCCTTCGACCAGCCGGTAAAACCTCCGGCCGGCATTGAACTGAAATTCCTCAACGACAACTCGTTCGCCTCGATGTTCGAGTTCTCTTCCGACATGACCCTCCCCGGTGGCGAGATCCAAGTGAACCGCCTGGATAATCAAGCGCTGGTCCGATATTACGAAACGGAGTGGCGGCGATTCGAATAGTTTTCAAATCCATTTTCTAAATAAGTGAGAAGTGATAAGGAAAAAGTGATATGTCAGATCCGATAAGGGACAAAGCGTTTTCATTCGCATTGAGGATCGTCAAACTGGCCGACCATCTTCAGAAAGAACATCGCGAATTCACACTCTCAAAAAAGGTTCTCGATTCCGGCGTGAACATTGGCCTATTCATTGAGGAAGCCAGACAAGGTGAAAACCGATCAGAATTTCAACAGAAGTACTCGATCGCGAACAAAGAAGCATTCAAAACCAATTACCTTCTGAAATTGATCGAAGGCGGCGGATACATCAACAGCATGACATCTCAATCATTTCTCAGTGATTGCGAAGAATTGCAGCGGATGCTGATATCGGCGATCAAGACGACTCGACATTCCGCTCTTTAACTTATTACTTCTCACGTATCACTTCCCACTTATTCCGAATGAGACTGTCCCGTCGAGAACTACTTGCCGCTTTCCTGGGAATGCCCTTCGCTCTCGCCGCATGCCGTGAGACAGGCCGGGGTTTCCCTGAAGGCGAGATCGTCGGGCAGAGCGCGCAGCTCGGGCATATTCTTCGCGAGAACCGATCGCTCGAGGTGCCGCTGGATAAGTGGGTGAACGTCAAGGTTGCGATCGTCGGCGGCGGTGTTGCGGGGCTTTCGGCGGCTTGGAAATTGGCTAAGAGCGGCGTCAACGATCTCGTGGTGCTGGAGCTCGAAAAAGCAGAGGGCGGCACGTCACGCTCGGGCGAAGGGCAGCCGGTCGGGTACCCGTGGGGGGCGCATTACTTGCCGGTACCGTTCCAAGAGAACACGGAACTCATTTCTCTTCTGGACGAAATGCAGTTGACCGACGGGCGTGGCCCGGGCGGCGAAGTACTGGTCAAAGAACAATATCTTTGCCGCGAACCCGAGGAGCGAGTCTTTTACAAAGGGCGTTGGTACGACGGGCTCTACCTGCACGTCGGTGAAAGCGATGAAGAGAAACGGCAGTTCGCGGAGTTTCAAAAAAAGATCGATGGGTGGGTGAACTGGCGCGACGCCCGGGGGCGGAGAGCCTTCGTCGTGCCGTCGGCACTTGGGTCGGACGATGCCGCGGTCACTGCCCTCGATAAGATCTCCTTCGGCGAGTGGCTCCGGCAGAACGGGTTCACATCGGAACGCCTGCAATGGTACTGCGATTACGCCTGCCGCGACGATTACGGGCTGAAGCTCGATCAAACCTCCGCGTGGGCGGGGCTGTTCTATTTCTGCTCGCGCGTTCGCAAGAGCGGCGACGAATCGCAGCCGTTCATCACGTTTCCGGAGGGGAACGGGCGTTTCGTTCGGCATCTCGCCGAGAGCGTGAAAGATAAGATCCTTCGTTCGCACGTGGTCGTGTCGGTCGTGCCGACCGAACGCGGTGTTGATGTTATCTGTCTCGCTGACGGCGAGCTTCGCGGATTCCGGTGCGGGAAGTTGATCTACGCATCGCCGGTCTTCACGGCACCTTACGTCATCCGCGGATTTCGCGAAGATGCTCCTTTCGCCGCCGGCGAGTTCCAGCACAACGCCTGGTTCGTTGCGAATCTCTTCTTGAAAGATCGGCCGAAGCCGCGCTTCCCACGCGATTTCCCACTCGCGTGGGACAACGTGCTCTACGAAAGCCCGAGCCTCGGCTACGTCAACGCGACGCACCAAAAGGGGATCGACTACGGCCCGGCGGTGTTCACCTATTACTACCCGATGTGCCACGAAGAGGGCGGCCGAACGAAGCTCTTCAACTACGAATGGCGCGAACTCGCCGATGTGTGCTTGACCGACCTCGCCCGAGCGCACCCCGAGATCTACGACATCACCGAAAGGATAGATATAATGCGCTGGGGCCACGCGATGATCTCCCCGCGGCCGGGATTCATCTGGGGCGGCGAACGGCAAAAAGCGATGAAGCCGTACCGCAATATCCATTTCGCCCACACGGACCTAAGCGGGATCGCTCTGTTCGAAGAGGCGTTTTATCACGGACTCCGTGCGGCTGCCGAGACTTTTCAACGCGGATGAGGCCGATCGAAGCGGATCAACTTTCTAATAATGTTTTGATCCGCCCAATCCGCTCGATCCGCGTTACACATCGTTGATGAGTGAAGATGCAAGGAACAACGTTTGGCTATTCTCACGAAACGTGGATCTGTCCGTGTTTCTCGGTAGCGCCGCAGCCTCATTGTTGCTTCTCGCTACCGGTTGGCAACTCGGCATTCTAAACGACGACTCCCCCGACTGGGCCTGGATCTCTGCCGTTCTGCTGATCGACGTCGCGCACGTCTGGTCGACGAGCTTTCGGGTTTACTTCGATACGGAAGAATTCAAGCGGCGTCTTTGGTTGTACTTATTGGTGCCCGTGTTCGGGTATGCGGTCGGGGTGGCGCGTTACTCTGAGGGGGAGCTAACTTTCTGGCGAGCACTCGCCATCGTGGCCGTTTTCCATTTCGTAAGGCAGCAGTACGGCTGGGTCGCTCTTTATCGAAGAAAGCTTGGTGAGACCAAACGGTGGACGTGGTGGATCGACGCGGCTGCGGTTTATCTCGCGACCGTTTACCCCCTCGCGTTTTGGATGACGAGCCTGCCGCGCAATTTCAACTGGTTCGTTGCAAACGATTTTTTTCTTCTGCCGGCGATCGTAGAAGATGTTGTCTTTCCGCTATACGTGGCTGCTCTTATCGCGTATGCGGCCAAGTCCGTTTACCTCTACTTCACCGCCGGCTTTCTTAACATCGGCAAAGACATCGTCGTGGCGACGACCGTGGTTTGCTGGTACGTCGGGATAGTAGCGTTCAATTCCGACTACGCCTTCACCGTCACGAACGTGATCATCCACGGCGTGCCGTACTTCGCCTTGATCTGGTTTTACACGAAGGCCCGCCGCGAGAGCGGCAACCGTGTTTATCGAACCCTCTCGCAGCATTGGCTGATCTTTCTCGCCACGCTATGGGCCTTCGCCTACGTTGAGGAGCTTTTCTGGAGCCGCGGCGTGTGGCACGAGCGCCAATGGCTTTTCGGCCCCGATTGGGATTGGACCGAGTGGAAGATGTGGCTGGTGCCGCTGCTCGCCGTACCGCAATTGACGCACTACATCCTCGACGGTTTCATCTGGCGCCGGCGCGGTAATTCGAACCTGAAGATCGCGAATGCCAACTGAAAATCGCACGCCTATCGCGGCAAATCGTGGTTAAATATTACTAGTGAACGTCATCCTGAAAACTCGATCGATCACCGTCGCAGCGACCCTGTGCCTCGCTTTGATGCTGGGCGGCTGCGGCCTGTTCGGCCCGAAGGACGAGACCGCCGAAGCCGCCGCGCTCGTGCAGGAAGCGAACCAGGAGCTTCAGAAGATCAAGGAACTCTACGACGAAAACGAAGGCGACGGCGAGAAGCCGGGCAAGCGTGCACAGCTTAAACAAGCCCTGGAAGCGAACGACGCCGAGCAGGTAAGGAAGATATCCGACGACGTTGTCTACATCATCGGCGACGGGATGAACTACGCGAAGTCCGCGATCGAAAAGATCCAGCAGGCGCAAGACCTGAACACCAACGACGATTACAAGGAATACCTCCGCCTGAAGGAAATGGCTCTGTCTAAGCAGGTGGAGGCGTTCGAAAATTACCGCCAGGCCGCCCGATCGCTGCGGGACAATTACGACCCGAAGAACGAAGCGCTGCGTGCGAAGGTGAAGCTCGAATTCGATGACCGCAGCGACAAGTATCGCGAACTGATGGAGAAGGCACGCGACTACAGCAGCCAGGCGAACGAGCTAAGAAAAGACGCGATTCGCCGACAATCGCAATCCTAATGGAAATTTGAAAATGAAGAATGGAAAGTGAAAGGCCCGCGATTCGACGCGGGCCTTTTGATGGAATGTGAAGCGTTGCCTAAACGATACGTCCGCGGGAGAGCAATTCGTTCAAATGCATCGGCGCAGCCGGGGTCGGCGGACGCTCAAGTTTGAACATGCCCGGGCTCGGCGGAGCCGGGACGCCCGGTGCCTCCGGGGCGTTTCGGAACTCGAAATGCTCGAACGCTCCCTTGACCTCCTCCGGCGTCAGCGTGACGGTGCGGCGATCGCGATCGCGAACGTAGGTGACCGTCACGTCGCCTTCCTTCTTTTCGCCGAGTGCCCGTATTACGTCCAGTTCGCCCTTCACGGCCTTGCCGTCGATCTCGACGATGATGTCGCCGGCTTTGAGGCCCGCTTTAGCGGCCGGCGAGTTCTCGCGAACCGTGTTAACGAGCGCTCCGTTCTCCACGCCGAAATGGTCGCTGAGCTGCTTCGTGAGCGGGGTCAGTCCGACGCCGATCTGGCGCCGGTTGCTGAACGACCAAACCATCGGCTCGCCCGGTTTGCCCTCGAAGCGGGGCAGCTTTTCCAGGTTGGGCATCTCCTCGAATTTCGGCATTCCCTCCATTCTCGGGAGTTCCAATCTCTCAAAACCTTCCGGGAAACGGAACGATCCGTCGCCGAACTGAGCCCCCGGACGCTTGCCGACGGTAACGTCGATGTCCCTTTCGCTGCCGTTTCGAAGCACGCCCACCCTCGCTACGTGGTCCGGCGAGATTTCGCCGACCAGCCGGGTCAGTTTGCGTGAGCTAGTGATATCTTCGCCGTTGATGCGGACTATCACGTCGCCCTTCTGAAGTCCCGCGGCCTCGGCGGGCGAGCCTTTGACAACTTCCGCCACCGCGACACCGCGCACCTCGCGCAGGCCGTATTTGGAGAAGTTATCCTTCGTCACTTCCTCCGTCCGCACCCCGAGATATCCTCCATCGCCTTCAAATGAAAATGAAAAGACGCGCGGTTCGGATGGCGGTGCCGGGGCGGGAGCGGGAGTCTGTGCTATCGCGGCAACACCGCTCAGCACGAAAACAAAAGCCAAGGTAGAAAACTTGCCGATCATATAACCTCCAATGATTCGTCAAATATGAAATTGCGTATTATTTTGTTGCGCTTTCGGGCCGGATTGGTTGCTCAGGCGCCGGGCCAGCGGGGCCAGTCCCGAACCATGACACACCTCACCCGACAAGGCTGCCCGATTAAAAGGAAAGACGACATCGAAGCGGATCGGTTACGAAAATCTGAATTTGGTCAGAACGAACGGAAACGCGATCGAGTTGGCGGAGATGGCCGCATACGGCGTGAGGTGGTGAAAGAGCGATTCGTGCGGTTCGGTGAGACGCGTTTTGGTTCGGAGATGCGTCTCAAAAGCGTCTCACTTTTGGGCTTTTTCGTCTCAATCGCGTCTCAGTTTTGGCCGCTTCCGTCTCAATCGCGTCTCAAAATTACGCGCGAATTTTGGCAAGACGCTCGGCCGCCGCCTCCAGGGTTTCGTCCCTCTTGCAGAAGCAAAACCGGACCATCTGCGAACCCATCGAGCGGTCGTGATAAAACGACGATCCCGGAACGACAGCGACCCCGACCTCCCGGATCAGGTGCTTCGTGAACTCTACGTCGTTCGGAAATCCGAACTCCGAGATGTCCGCCATCACGTAGTACGCCCCTTCGGGAAGATCGCATTTGAAACCTGCATCGCGGAGCACGGGCACGATAAAATCACGCTTCCGTTGGTACTCCTTCTGAAGCTCCTCGTAATAGCTCGGCGGCAGCCCCATTGCAAAGGCCCCGGCGTGCTGGAGCGGATTCGCCGCCCCGACCGTCAGAAAATCGTGCACCTTGCGGATCGCGGAGGTTATGTCAGGGGGCGCGATGCAGTAACCCACTCGCCAACCGGTGACCGAATACGTTTTCGACAGCGAATTAACGACCACCGTGCGTTCTCGCATCCCCGGGAGGGTCGCCATCGATATGTGTTCGAAGGGGTCCCCATCCTCTTCGATCGAGAATGTGATGTGTTCGTAGATCTCGTCCGTGAAGCAGAGTGCGTCGTATTGCTTGCAGAGGTCCGCGATGAACTCCAACTCCTCGCGGCTGAACACTTTACCGGTCGGATTGTTCGGATTGCAGATTATGATCGCCTTCGTTCGGTCATTGAAGGCGGCCTTCAACTCTTCCCGGTCGAAGACGAACCCGTTGTCCGTCCGGTAAAGCGGAACGTGTACTGGTTTTGCATCTGAGAGGATCGCGTCTGGAGCGTAATTCTCATAGAAGGGCTCGAAAACGATGACCTCTTCACCCGGGTCGACCGTCGCCATCATCGCCGCGATCATTCCTTCGGTGGACCCGCATGTCACGGTGATCTCCTCGTCCGCGTCGATGTCCATCCCCAGGAACCACATCGTCTTCTTCGCGATCGCGTCGCGGAATTCCTTCACGCCCCACGTCACGGCGTACTGGTTGTGGTCTGCCTCGATCGCCTCTATGGCTTTGCGCTTGATGGCCTCCGGCGCGGACCAATCAGGGAATCCTTGTCCAAGGTTTACCGCCCCGTACTTCGCCGCCTCGCGGCTCATCTCACGGATTACCGATTCCGTGAACGAGCCTGCCTTCTGCGAGATCCTGCTCTTCGAGAACTTCGGATGTGACATAACGAGAATTAAAACACAAAAGTACTCCGGTAATACAAAAGCCCACCATAGCAACAATTAACGCTGGCAACCGGAACAATAAAATATTGAATCGTAATCGTTTGTGAGATAATCTTTCCGTTTTGTTGAATAGAGGAATTGTGGATGTTTTATAGAATTACGACCGTTCTCGCTGTCATCGTTTGCACTGTCGCGGCCGCTTTTGCACAAGGGATCGTGCCTGTGTCCGACACCGGCCGGGGCTACCTTATAGGCCCGGGCGACGTCTTAACGATCAAGGCGCTGGGCGAACCCACCTTCGATATAGAGAAGATCAACGTCGATGAAGAAGGGAAGCTTTACATCCCTTACGTAGAGACTCCGGTAGTTGCGAAGTGCAAGACCGAACGAGAGCTGCAGGCGGAAGTCGCGAAGGCTTGGTCGAAATACTTGAGGAACCCACAAATAAACCTGCGGGTCACCGAACGGCTGAGCCGCCCGCCCGTAAGCGTTTACGGAGAAGTAACAAAGCAGTCGCAATTCGATCTCACTCGCCGGGTGTATCTTCTTGAGATCATATCGGTCGCCGGCGGGGTGACGGATAAAAGTTCTGGCGTGATCCAGGTCTTCCGCACACGCCCGCCCGTTTGCTCCGGGCCGGACGATATAAACAACTGGATCATTAACGCCGACACCGACCTCGGTGTGCCGTCACGTATGTTCAGCATCGCCGCCTTGCGGCAGGGCCGTGAAGAGGCGAATCCTGAGATCCTCCCCGGGGACATCATCGTAGTGCAGAAAGCGGCCGCGATCTATGTGACGGGAGAGGTGATCAAGCCGGGCGAGTTAGGCATTCCGGAGGGTGGCCTGCCGCTTACGCAGGCACTTGCGATGGCGAGTGGTGTCAACCGCGAGGCAAAAACGAAGGAAGTTAAGATCTTCCGCCGCAAGATCGGCTCCCCGCAGCCGGAGATGATCGCCGTTAACCTCGACGAGATAAAGAAGGGGGGTGCAAAGGACGTGATGCTGGAGCCCGGAGACATCGTAGAGGTCGGGAAGGCACCGAAGAAGTTCACAGATTTCCTGATGGACTTTATCACTGGCGTACCGGGTCGCATCCCGATCCCGATTCGGCCGATATAGGGATCATAGAAATGATAAAAGCCCGCTTCATGGGAAGCGGGCTTTTCTATTCTTCGGCGTACATCTCGTCGATCAGCGCCTTGTATTTATCGTCTACGATTCTGCGACGTAGTTTCATCGTCGGGGTCAACTCGCCCCCTTCCACAGTGAATTCCTTAGCGATCAGCCGGAATTTCTTCACCGTTTCGAACTTGCCCAATCCTGAAGTCACCGCCTCGATCTGCCGTGTGAAGAGGTCGATGATCCGCGGGTCGCGGCAGTACTCCGCGGGCGTCATTGGATCGAACCCTTTGTGCTTCGCGTAGGAATCCAGCATGTCGAAATTGGGCACGATCAAAGCGGAAGCGAATTTACGCTCGTCGCCGATCAGCACCGCCTGACTGACGAAACGGGAGGAACGGATCATCTGCTCGATCGGCGAGGGTGCGATGTACTTACCCCCTGAGGTTTTGAAAAGCTCCTTCTTCCGGTCGGTGATCCTGAGGTTGCCTTCGCGGTCGATCTCGCCGATATCTCCGGTGCGGAACCACCCGTCCTCCGTGAAGGCATCCCGTGTCGCTTGCTCCTTCTTGTAATACCCGAGCATTATTCCGGGACCCGTCGCCTCGACCTCGCCGTCTTCCGCGATGCGGATCTTCACGTTGCGGATCGGCCGTCCCACCGTGCCGAGTTTCACGGCTGTCGGATTGTTGGAGGAGATCACGGGGGAAGTCTCCGTCAGCCCGTAACCCTGCATAATGGAGATTCCGGCGCCGGTGAAGATAAGAAATATATCGTCGGACAGGGCTGCGCCGCCCGTGATGCAGAACCGCAACCGCCCGCCGAAGAACTCACGGAGCTTGCTGTAAACCAGCCGATCGGCGGCCTTGTGTTTGAGGTTCAACGTTGCGGGCACCGGCTCACGCCTCTCGCGGAGCAGGGCAACGTCCTTGGCGACATCGATCGCCCACTCGAATATCTTCTCTTTTATGCCGCCAGCCTGCGCCGCCTGCAGCTTGGCTCTCGCGTAGACCTTTTCGAAGATCCGCGGTACGCCGACGAAGATGGTCGGGCGCACCTCCTTCAGGTTGTCGGGCACTTTCTCGATGGACTCGGCGTAATGCACAGCCATCCCGTTGTAGATGTAAAGGTACATCGCCGAGCGCTCGAAAACGTGGGAGAGGGGGAGTACCGAAAGCGGTACGTCCTTCTCGGAAAAGCCGTACTTCTCGCCGGCGTCGATCACATTGGAGATGATGTTGTTGTGGGACAGCATCACGCCCTTCGGCTCGCCCGTGGTGCCGGAAGTGTAGATAAGCGTTGCGATCTCGTCGGGGTCGCATTCACCGACGAGTAGGTGTAAGAGTTCCGGCCGATCGTCACGCAGTTCGGCCCCGCGGCGTTCGAGTTCGACAAGGGTGATCGCCTTTTCGTGGCTGACACCCGCATCATCGAAAAGCACGAAGCATTCCAGGATGGTGCAGCGGTCGACGAAGGGAGCGACCCGCTCGAACATCTCTCTGTTTTCCAGAAAGAAAACGCGTACCCCGGCGTCGTTGAGGATGTATTCGACCGAGGCCGGGGCCAGGGTCGTGTAGATCGGGACGTCGACCACCCCGGCGAACTGGCACCCGGCATCAAAGAGGGTCCATTCAGGTGAATTCGAGGCGAGGATCGCGGCTTTATCGCCCTTTCGAAGCCCGAGTGAATAAAGCCCCAGGGCGATGTTTCCTGCCCGCTCTACCGCAGCCCTCGAGCTTATGGCCTGCCACCGGCCATCGCGTTTGAAATTCAACGACCCAGGAAGATCGTGTTTGTCGGCTGCGTTGATGAAAAGTTCCGCGAGCGTACGCGGCTCGTCATCGTAGAGTTTTTCTCCACGCCCGACAACGGCACTACGTACTTCGCGAACTTCATCCAGCGTTTCCATCATTTCAAGAGGGTTCCCCCGAGGAATATCTTCATCACCTCCGCGGCCATCGGGGCAAGCGGGTATGATCGAGGGGAAAGTATCCAGTTCGTCACCATCTCGTCCAGCGCTCCGTAAAGGATTTTCGCACAGGTGATCGGCTTTACGTCCGCCCGGAAGTCACCGGACCCTTGTGCGTCCTCGATCGTCCGTTTGATGATGTCAAGGTACTCTGCGAACCCCGAGGCAGAGAATTCCTGCATGAACTTCGTAGAGCCGCGTAATTCCACTTGAAAGACGATCGCGAGGTCCCGGTCTGCGCCGAGCCGTTCGAGATGTAGTTCAGCGATGCGGCGAAGCTTGCTTACCGGATCTTCGATCGCCTCCAACTCCCGTTTTCCATCGGCGATGAAGTCCGCCATCGCGCGGTCAAAAATGGAATGGAGGATCTCGTCCTTGCTCTTGAAGTAGAGGTAAACGGTACCGTCCGCGATGCCCGCGGCAGCGGCTATATCGGAAACCTTAGAGTTGAAGAAGCCCTTGCGGGCGAATACGTTGGTGGCGGCGCGTAGGATCGCCTCGCGTTTGTCCGAAACTGTCGATCTCGCAGCGCTCGCAGTGCGGGAACTTCGTGCCATCCTATTCATTCGTTTACTGAAGAGTTTATGAATGAGTATTCATTCAGTCTGATAAGGCTATAATGAAACGGCAACTGAAATCAAGATTGGCGGCGATGATGGGTCGATAGAAGATGGCGGAGAGGACAGGACTCGAACCTGCAAGCGGTTACCCGCGGTAGTTTTCAAGACTACTGCCTTACCAATTAGGCTACCTCTCCGCAATTTGAAGCGGAAATCAAAATATACCGCACCGGCCTCAAGAGGAACAACCCCGAAAGCTCGGGAAAAGAAACTTCCCGGCAGAACTCAAGCTCTGCCGGGAAGGCCGGTCGGGTGGATTTTTTTACGATCTCGCTATTCAGCAAGGAGCTTCGAGATCTTCGCATCAAGGGCGGGGGTCTTATCCCATCCCTCAGACCGGTGGTCTATCTGCCCGCTCTTGTTGATCACGTAATACGAAGGGAAGCCCATTTTAATTGCGCCGTCCTTCGACATGTTCGCGTATTTCAGCACAACGCCGAACCCGTTAGTCAGGATCGTGTAACTGAAGGGGTTCTTTTGAAGATAAGGCTGAACCTTTGCGGCGTTTTCCATCGTCAGGGCGAGGAACACGACGTCCTTTCCGCGGTAACGGTCGACGATCTGATTCATTTTGGGGATCTCGTTGTGGCAGATCTCGCAACGGGTCGACCAGAAGGTAAGGACAACAACTTTGCCTTGAAGTTCTTTTAATGACACAGGCCGTCCGTCGATCGTGGTGGCCGCGAAGTCGGGCGCGGCCTGACCGACCTGTAAATCTTGCTGTGCGAAGGCACCTGCTGCTAGTACAAATGTGAGTAGGAGGGTTTTTACTAGACGCATTTTCTTAGAGGGCGTTCCAAAGTGGTTTAATTTCGTTTAAGAGTGTTCAACACTCCCTATATGTAAAAAACCACCAATCCCCTTGTTCTCCAGAAATTTTTATCGTTTTAAGGCGATCCCGGCAGGCTCGACATTTCGATTCACTGCAGATCCCTGACGGGAACGCAAAGGAATCGGTGTGGAGGTCGAGCGTGCTAGAATTTTTGGTAATGCTTTTATCCGAACTTGAGGCTCGGGGGTTCCGCAATTTAAGGGGGAACGCCGTTTGCGGCGACGGTCTCAATATATTACTCGGCGACAACGGCCAAGGCAAGACAAATTGGCTCGAGGCGATCTATCTTTTGGCTACTACCCGTTCGTTCCGGACCGCCAAGTTGTCCGAAGCGATCAATTTCGATGAAGGCATTGCGGTGGTGGTTGGCAGGGTTTTGCAGTCGCGCGAGATACTGCACGAACTTCGCGTCGTTCTGGAGGGGAACGCGAAGGCGTTTTCCGTGAATGGTAAGCGGGAGGCCGCGGGACGGTACCTCGGCGAACTGCATGCCGTGATCTTCAACGCGGACGAGTTGGAGGTCGTGCGCGGAACGCCGGAGAACCGGCGCAGGTTTCTTGACGATTCCATTACGGCGATCCACCCGCCCTACGTGCAGACGTTGACGGACTACAATCGGGTGATCAGGCAGAAGAACACCCTGCTGCAGACCGCTCGAGACAGGGAATACTCACTCGACAAAGTCGCAGACGCCCTCGAGCCTTGGAACGAACAGCTCTCTATCCTGGCCGCGAAGGTGCACCGGTCGCGGGTACGCTACGTAGAGAGGTTGAACGAAGCACTAGAGAAGGACCTGTTCGGAGATCGGCAGATCGCCATCAGGTACGCATCTTCTCTCGAAGAGAAGGGCGATCTTGAGGACTATGTGGGGCTGATAGCCGAACGCCTCCGGTTGCGCGTACAAGCTGAGCTAGTCTCAGGGCATTCCCTCATCGGCACACACCGCGACGATCTCGAAATTTTGATGGAGAGCCGCGAAATACGGAAATATGGTTCTTCAGGCCAGCAACGAAGTGCTTTATTGATGCTTCAGCTCGCGAACATCGAGATATATTTCGCACAGCGTGGTGAGTATCCGCTTTTCCTCCTGGACGACATCGACGCGGAACTCGATTACGGCCGGATCGGGCAACTCCTGGAATACCTCAACGGCAAAACCCAAACTTTCGTGACCACCTCCAAAGAGTCATTCGCTGAGGAATTCGGCAGCAACGCGCGTCTTATGCGGGTTGAAAACGGAGCAGTTGTACAGCGGTCGACGGGAATAGGTTCATAACTACTCTTCATTGCGCCCGATGGCGTGTCGTAAAATCGAATCATGAGTTTCACACTGCACGACCTGGGGGCCGAAAACTTCGAATTCAACGCGAACGTTTGGAATTGGAAGGCGGCCCTTGAAGTGATAAAAGGCCTCGACATCGTGAGCGAGAATAAGGTGCGACAGATGGGCTACAACGCGATGGGCGTGAAGGTCGATCTCGAAGACGCACACCTGATCGGGCAAAAGTTCCGCGACGAAATACTCCCCAAACTGGAACCCGACAAGCGAATGTTCGCCGACGGTACCGTCACCAATGAGCCCGACGACGGCACTATCTACCGTGACGAAGACGAACAGTGGAAGAATTACAGCATCGACCGGAATTGGGTAGCTGACTTCTCCGATTTTTGTTTACGGTCGAAGGGGTTTCAGATCTTCTAGCCGATGGATCTTCTCAACGGAATCTCCGATACGCTCGCACCGCTTTTCCGTGAGAAGTGGTTCCAGATGGTGCTGCTCATCATCTTTGCCACTCTGCACGGATACGCCGGAGCATGGCTGGCGGTGAGGATGCTTTTCCGCCCGCGCCGCCCATTCAAAGTGTTGGGGATTACGTTGTTCCCGCAGGGAATGATCCCGAGGCATCGCGACCGCCTTGCAAACGCGATCGGGAAGGCGGTCGGCGAGGAGTTGGTTTCCCAAGAGACCATCATGGAACAGCTCGTCGGAAAGGATTTCCTCGGCTCGAAGATTCGAAACGTCATCGACTCCTATACCGAGGAGATACTCTCGCAGAATTACCCTTCGCTTATCGAAACGCTCCCGGCACACATGCGATCTCCCGTGCTTGACGCGATCTCCTCCCTACAGCTCACGGTGGCTGAGCATATCGAAAAAGTTCTGAGGAACGAGGAGACTCAAGCGGCGATCTCTACATTTGTCGAGAACCGCGTCGACGAAGTGCTGTCGCGCCGCGTGGCTGCCGTGCTCGACGATGACGCGTTCGAGAAGCTTGTCGGGTTCGTCGAAGAGCGAGTAAGTTCTGCGGTCGAGTCCCCTACTCTGGAAAAGACGATCCGCGAATTCGTCAGCCGACGCATCGATGATCTCGCCAATACCGAGACTCCCATCGGGGTGATGTTCACTCCGGACGCGATAGCTCTGCTGAAAGAGAAGGCGACCGAGCAGATCGCTCCGATCGCACACCATCTCACGGAGATCGCGGCTGCGGAGCGGACCCGGAATCAGATCGCCGGGTTGATCAAAAAGGAAGTCCACGATTATTACGAGAACCTGCCTTTCTTTAAGAAGATCTTCGTGTCGCGGGACAATCTACTAAAAGAGGTGGATACGCTCGTCAACGAGAGCCTCCCCCGCCGGATCGAGGAAACCCTAAAAGGCGATTTCTTCGCGGAAGAGGCCAGCGCGTTCATCAACGGAACGATCGACAACGCGCTGGATCGCCCGCTTCCGGATGTGATCGGGAAAATAAACCCAGAGCAACTCGAAAGGCTGAAGAACCAAGTTTCGTCGTCCGTGATCAAACTGCTGCGGGGTGAAGAAATGCGGCGATACATATCTGCTTACGTTACGGATACCCTCCAGAAACTCCGCCCGCACAGTATCGACTCGATACTGAGGACCGTACATCCTGAGTCGGAAGCGAAGCTCAAACGGATGCTGTCTCGAGGGCTTCTTTCCATCATCTCGAACGAGAACACTTCACGCCTTGTGAACAATATGCTGGCTGCTCAGGTCGAGCGCCTACTCGCCGCTCCGATAGGTAAACTCTCCGACAGGATCGAGGAGAATAGACTCATCAAGGCAAGCGAGACCTTCTCTGACACTATCATCAACGCCATTCGCGAAAAACTTCCGGAGGCGATCAAAGAATTTGACGTCGGCGGTGTGGTTAAAGAGAAGATAATGAATTACCCCGTCGAAAAACTCGAAGCGCTTGTACTCTCCGTCGCTAAGGAGCACCTGCGCACTATCGAGCTCTTTGGGGCGGCATTCGGTTTTATGATCGGCGTTGTTCAGGCCGTTCAATTTTACTTTTACGCGAAATAAAAAAAGTGCCCGCCGTGGTGAGGTGGCGGGCACATCCAACGGCCCGAAGGCCCAGTTGGTCTGAAACGAATTAATCGTTCGCTAGCTGAAGGATCGTGTTCAGTACGTTCCCAAGAATGTTGAATCCCGTACTCGTTCGCGTGCCATACCGGAAACTATTGTTATAGCCATCCTGATATCCGCGCTGGAACCCCTGCTGAAAATAGTACTGATACATGTCGCGGTTCACGTACGACTGGTAGCCGTAGGTACCTGACCGATAGACGTTATCGTTGTAATAGTAGTTGCCTCCACGACCGTAACGGCGATCACGCACACCAGCGTTGTAGCCTTGGTTGTAACCGCTATTTACCGCTTGCTGCAACAATGCATACTGCCGCTGGTCAACTTCATAATAACTGCCTCCCCGGTTGATTCTGTACGAACCTACACGGCGGTTATTATTGTAGTAGCCGTTATTGTAGTATCCATTGTTATAGCCGTTGTTATAGGTACGGCTGGCTCGAACATACTCATTATATTCCTGTTGGGCGCGACGTTGTGCCTGTTGCCAATCGCGATAATCACGCCGCGATCTTGTTCTCAAGTAGTCGCGGTACTCTTCCTGAGCCTGTTGCTGGGCACGTTGCCATTCACGATACTCTTCAGTAGTGTTTTGAGCCGCGACCGACTGCACTCCAATCAATAGTGCCAAGCCGAAACCACCTGTCGCCAAAGTTTTTCCGAATCTTCCTAATTTCATAATTCCTCCCTGCTTGTTTAACGCTCCGCACTGCTTTGGATTAGGCGAGCCGGCGAAGCGTTTATTTTCTGGTGAATCGAATCCGTCCGATTTTCACCTCGCCCTATACACTCGCAATGACCGTGCCAATTTATAAGTCCCGCAGAATCAATGATTTGTCGGCGAGACAGGCAAGAAGCCGCTCAAAGCAATGGCCTTAAAATACGCATGCATCGGCCTTGTCGTAGACCATTCGAGGGCCAAAATGAAAGAAAAACGAGCATATGCTGTACGAAACCACAGCATACGCTCGTAATTGTTGCGATCTTGATAGCTTATCGATTCAGTTCTTCGTTGATAAGGGTCCTTAGGTCCGACATTGAAAGCCTTGCGAGGCGTCGGCCGTTCACGAAGAACGTCGGGGTCGCTCGCACGCCGACAGCCTGCCCGTCGCGAAGGTCGCGTTCCGCCTTTTCGGCATATTTGGCTTGGCCGGCGGCGGAATTAAGATGATCCACATTCAAACCGATCTCCTGACCGTATTTTTCAAAAAGCTCGCTAACCGGCGCAGCTGGGGTCGCATTATGCCCTGCGGGACCGTGCTTTTCGCCCCACTCGCCCTGCATCGCGAACAACTTCTCCATCATCTCCCAATATTTACCCTGCTCTCCCGCCGCCTCTATGTATTGCGCGGCAAGTTTGGCGTTGCGGTGGAGCGGCATATACCTGACCACGAATCGGACGCGACCGTCGTATTCCTTCAGAAGCGACTTCACCTGCGGGGCGACAGCCGCGCACGATTCGCACTCCGGATCGAGAAATTCGACTACCGTGACCTTCGCGTCCGCCGGCCCGAGAGCCGCACTATCCGGGCGAACCAGGTTTTCCGAAATGCTCGGCTGCACCGGAGCCTTCTGAACCGACCCGCGGTAATACGAAGCCCCTACCAAGCCGCCAACGACCACGATCAACCCGATCGCCAGCAATATCATTACTTCCTTTCTCATAATCGCTCTTGTTCTTCTGGCCTGTATAACACCGTCAAAATGAAAACCAATATGAATGCCGTAAGCGCCATCAACGGGATGGTGATGAACCCCAGCCATTCGATCTGAACCGTAGTGCAGGAGATACCCTGTTTGCACGGTGTTATGCTTTCCGGGATCACGCCGTAATAAAGAAGATTGTGATAAACACTGATCGCAAGCCCGACGATGGCGAGCGGAAGCGAATAGAACTTCCACCGAGGATCTCGCATGGCGATACCGGTCCCCACGATCAGAACAAATGGGTACATCGCGATACGTTGGTACCAGCAAAGCACACACGGCGGCAGTTCCATCACTTCGCTGAAGAACAGGCTCCCCGCCGTGGCAACCAGTGCGGCCACCCATACCAAATAGGGAAACAAGGAGTTGATCCCAGAAAAATTGCTCATATACCTCGCTGCTTCAATTTAACCATTTTCCTCCCGCATATAGAAAAACGGCCCCCAGGGCCGCTCCCAATGCAAAACAAGCATCCGCCAAGCGTTCAAACATTGAGGTTCGGCCAATGAAATTGAAATTAGCTCTTGTTGCGTTCTTCCTGCTTTCGGCAGCTTCGCTCGCCGATGCTCAGAAGGCTCGTGAGATCTCCAACCCGTCGATCGACATGAAAGGGTATCTGAAGCTGGCGGGTGAGGCCGCCGAGCACCGCGAAAAACGCAGGCTCACCGAGGAGGAATTCATCGAAATGAGCCGGCGGCAAGGCGTTTTTGTGCTCGACGCAAGGTCGAAGGAAAAATACGACGAACTGCACGTCGACGGGGCGATCAACCTAAGTTTCCCGGATATCACCATCGAGAGTTTAGCCGGAGTGCTGCCTGACAAGAAGGCAACGATCCTTATTTACTGCAACAACAACTTTAGGAATGAGGAGAGAGCGTTTCCCACGAAGATGGCGGCCGCGGCGTTGAACATCTCGACGTATATTGCCTTGTACACATACGGGTACCGAAACGTTTACGAACTCGGGCCCTTGCTTGACGCCGAAACAACAAGCCTCAAGCTCGTCGCATCGCCTAAAGCACCGAACGAATGAGCATGAACTTGGAGATTCAGTCTATTAAGCTTCGAATGGGATCTCGGCATTCTGCATGATACCGAGTTCGTTGCGGGTTACGCGTTCGAGCAGTTTCGGGTCGTCGAACATCTTGATAAGCCCCTGCACCGTTGCGTAACGCGGTTCCTCAGAAACGGAAACCGGAAGATTGATGTAAGAGCGCATGTACTGGTCAAGCCCGTCGAGCAGGGCACCGCCGCCCGTGAGAATGACGCCGCGATCGTAAATATCCGCCGCGACCTCGGGGCGAAGTTCGGTAAGGGAATCTCTGACAAGCGCTGCGATCCGTCTTACTACCGCTTCGACTACCGGATAAAGCTCACCGGTGGTGACCTCAACGGCCGCCGGGCTTCCCGTCTGCACGTCTCGGCCGCGAACGTCCATCGCCTTTGAAATATCGTCGGGCAAGAACGCCGTGGCGAAAGAAGTCTTCAAATACTCGGCCGTTTCCTCGCCGACCTGCAGCCCGCGGTGGCGGCGCAGGTGCGTAGCGAGCACGTGATTGATCTCGTTGCTGCCGAAGCGGTCGGTTGCCGAATGCACTACCGCACCCTTCGCGATTATGGCGATGTTGGTCGTACCCGCCCCTATGTCGACGATCGCCGAAGCACGTTTGTCGGTCGGGAGCACACCGGCTCCGAACGCGGCGGCCAGCCCCTCCTCCATCATGAAGACCTTACCGATTCCCGCGTCCTCCGCCGCGTTGATGAGGGCACGCTGCTCGACGTGCGTCACGTCCGACGTCATGCTCATAACGGCAGAGAGTGCCAAATTGGAACCGCCCGTTTTCGCCTTCTTCACGAAATAGGCGAGCATCTTCTTCGTTCGCTCGAAATCCGCGACTACACCGCCGATCAGCGGAGCCTTCACTTGTATGTCACGGCCTTCACGGCCGATCAGGTCCGCGGCTTCCTGTCCGAAGGCGATGATCTCCTCGGTCAACTCATTAACTGCGACGAGTGATGGTTCATCGACGACCACACCTCGTCCCTTCACAGCGATGATCGTATTCGCCGTGCCCAGATCAATTGCCATCTGGTCGGTAACTAACTTCTTAAGGGACGAGATCTTCAACATAGGTCGAACGGTAGGAAGATTATATGACTTAGGTTGCCCGTGCGCCAAGAAAAATCATATAGGGAAATACCCTATCGATCAGCCCCAGCGTACCTCGAGCACCTTCACCGGTTGCACCCGGTTTTTCACGGTGAGGGGCTCGCGAGGGTTGATCGGGATAAGGTTGCCGCTCGCCTCAGCGGTCGCCTCGCTCATCAGGATCTGGCCGCCGCCGGCGTTCGATTCGAGACGCGATGCCAGGTTGACGGTGTCCCCTATCGCGGTGTATTCAGAGCGTTTATCCGACCCGATATAGCCGATCAAAGCCTCACCAGTGTGCAGCCCTATCCCGATCGAAATTGGGCTATAACCTTCGGCTCGAAGTTCCTCATTGAGGGGGGGCAGCCTCTTCTGCATCGTGACGGCCGCCTTGACGGCGTTGAGGGCGTCCTCCTCGCTGGCCGTCGGTGCTCCGAAGATCGCCATCAGGCCGTCGCCGATGTACTTATCAAGTGTTCCCCCGTGCGCGAAAATTATTTCCGACATCAGCGAGAAGTACCGATTCAGCAGCGAAACTACCTTCTCCGGCTTCTCCTTTTCGGAAAGCGAAGTGAAGCCGCGTATATCGGCGAACAGTACCGTCACCGTCTGATTCACTCCGCCAAGTCTGAACGAATTGGGACTGTTCAGGATCTGTTTGACCACGTATTCGGGCATGAACCGGCTGTAGTTCGCCCGGGCGACCTCTTCGCGTGCGAGACGCTTATGTGCCTTGACCGTTTCCACGGTGACGGCAGTTTGCGCGGCGACCGCGCTGATCAACTCAAGGTGATCGGGCGTGAACGCCGCGAACGGGTCAAGCCGGTCGGCGTAAAGCACCCCGTGTACATTCGACTCGGTGATCAGCGGAGCACAGATCGTCGAGCGCACGCCCTGCGAGACGATCGATTCCGCCCCGAGGAACTGTGCGTCCGTCTTGGCGTCCTGCGAGAGCAAGGCCACCTTTTCGCGCATCACCTTTTGCGTTATCGTGCGGCTAACCGTCATAGACTCGGTGACCTGAGCGATCTTGTTGTCGCGCGTCTTCACGCTGACGGGCACGAGGCTGTAATCGAGGATCTTGCCGTCTAGAGTCTCATCGGCGAGTAGAGCAACGACACGGTCGGCCGGCGTCCCGCGGAAGATCAGGTCCGTCGCCCGGTCGAAGATCTCCTTGAGGTCGAATACCGTCCCGATCGACCGGCTCATTTCATAGAGCAGCTCTAGCATCTTCGCCTTGCGGCGCAGGTCTTTTATCTCATCCGGGGTCGCGATGGAGGATTCGATCGATAGATGCGACTGCCTGCCGATGATCTCCTTCGCCGAGATCTGCAACTGTGTCTGACCGAGCGGCTTATCGTCGTAGTCGACGCCATTCGCCACCTCGACCGGGGCGGCCGGCCGTGTGATCTCCGCTTCCGTCGCGGGCTGCACAGCGGCAAAACTTACGTGGTGCTCCGGGATGAAAGGCATCGACGCGACCACCGTGAAGACCAATTTGCTCTCCCCGATAGTTATCGAATCTCCCGCGGCCAGGACCTTTTCGAGCACGGCGGAGCCGTTAACGAAGACGTGGTTGACGCTTCGCTTCAGGACGCCGTCTTCGTAGTAGCCGTCCACTATCCGAAATGTGCCGTCCGACGAGACGATGTGCGCGTGCTTGCGCGAAACGCGCCGGTCATTCAACACCACGTCACAATCCTTCGACCGGCCGATCGTGTACGATTTCCCCGATTCCAATTCGACCTCGAACGGCACGCCCGCCGGGTCTGTGATCTTCAATTTAGTGCTCACTGCAGAATCAATTGTAGTGCGGTTGGTGCGAATGGTAAATTGAGGTCACTCGCAGGGAACCGCTTTACCAATGATCTACCTCGATAACAACGCGACCACAGCTCTTGCGCCCAGCGTCGCCGAGGCGATGAGCGACGCGCTCGTCCGCTTTTTCGGCAACCCTTCCTCCACGCATGCTGCAGGGGCAGAGGCGAAACGTGCGATCGATCAGGCACGCGCCGCCGTCGCATCGCTGCTCGGTGCCCGTAGCGAATCGGAAATAGTGTTCACCTCGGGCGGCACGGAAAGCGACAATTGGGCTATCGTCGGGGCTCTCGAAGCGAACTCGCGAAAGCGACACATCGTCACCACGCGGGTCGAGCACGAAGCGGTGCGCAAGCTTTGCGAAAAGCTGGAGGGGTCGGGTTGCGAAGTTACATGGCTGGACGTGGACGAATACGGGCACCTCGACCTCGATCAACTTCGAGGTTCGCTTAAGGCCGACACTTCAATCGTTTCGGTGATGATGGCGAACAACGAGACCGGTGTGATGTTCCCCGTCGCGGAAATAGCCGCGATCGTTAAGGAATCCTCCAATGCCCTATTCCATGTCGACGGCGTCAATGCTGCCGGGAAGACCCTCATCGCCCTCAAGGATACTGAGATCGATCTGTTCTCAATATCCGCGCATAAATTCCATGGGCCAAAAGGGATAGGCGCGTTATACGTGCGCGACGGTGTTTCGATACCGCCGTGCCTGATCGGCGGCGGACAGGAGCGAGGCCGTCGGGCGGGTACCGAAGCGGTCCACCAGATCGTCGGGATCGGGGCAGCGGCAGAATACGCTGGCGACTTGTCGGGCTTGGACGCCGTCCGCGGATTGCGGGACATTCTTGAAAACCGAATCTTGGATGCGGTTCCCGAAACTTACCTCAACGGCGACCGCGAAAATCGCCTCCCAAATACTTCAAATATTTCGTTCGAAGGGCTCAACGGCGAGATGCTGCTTCACAATTTGGACCGTGGAGGGATCTGCGTCTCCACCGGCTCCGCATGTCATAGCGCTCTGCACGAAACCTCCGCGGTGCTACAGGCGATGAACATCCCGTATTCGCGTGCAATGGGGTCCATTAGATTTTCTCTGAGCAGGCTAAACCGCGCAGAAGAGATCGAGACCGCGCTCGCGGTCGTCGTTAGGGAAGTTGGAAAGCTTCGCGAGATCGCTTGAGCAGATCTAAGCAGCCTTTTCGATACCGTAACGGGAAAGTTTCAGGTAAAGGCCGCGCCGGGTCAGCCCAAGTTCCGAGGCGACGCGGGATATGTTCCAGTTGTGCCGAGTAAGGGCACTCTTGATCATCTGCATTTCCAGTTCCGAGACGGCCTGCTCGAGCGTGCCGCCCTGACTTATCTGGGCAAACGGGGCGAATGGGGAATCGTACGACGCTATCGGCACTACCTTGTCGCCATTAGAATATGTGGCGATCGGCTTGGCCGCCCGCCGGAGTTCCGGTGAGAGGTCGTCCGGTGTGATCACCTCGCCGTCAACGGCGCGGGCGATTATCCTTTGCACTTCGTTGCAAAGCTGCCGCACGTTGCCTTCCCAGTCGCACACCATCAGCAGATCGATCGTCTGGGGGGTGAAGGTGACATCGCGCTTTCCGAACCTCGCCGAGTAATGGTTGATGTAGTAATTCACCATCGGCGGGATCTCCGAACGCCGCTCGCGTAGCGGGGGGACCCGGAGGCGGATCACGTTTAGGCGGTAGTACAGGTCCTCGCGGAACGTTCCTTCCGCCACCTTCTCTTCTAGCGGCATATTCGTCGCCGCGATCACCCTCACGTCGACCTTTATGGGCCTCTTCTCACCGATCGGCTGCACCTCGCCCTCTTGTAGAAAACGAAGTAGTTTAGGCTGTACGTCGAGCGGCAGGTCGCCGATCTCGTCGAGGAAAAGCGTGCCGCCATCGGCCGCACGGATGATGCCCGGGGAATCCGTCACCGCCCCCGTGAACGCCCCTTTGCGGTACCCGAATAGGTGCCCTTCAGCCAATTCCTTCGGGACGGCGGTGCAGTTGAACGGCACGAACACCTTGTCCTTCCGGTTCGACATCGCGTGGATGGCCCGCGACACGAGTTCCTTACCCGTACCGGATTCACCGGTCACCAACACCGTCACATCGGACGACCGGATCTTGTAAACCTCCTCGACCAAGGACGTCATTGCCGGCGACGAATGGATGAACCCCGGCATTAAGCTGTTTGAAGTGAAAGGACTTGATTCCTGTTCCACCGGGGCGGTGGTGTCCCTTTCGCGAAGCGCGATCACGTCCATCCCGAGCTCGACCACGCGAAGCAGCGGCTGAATGTGGCTCCCATCGTTAAGGCTGGCGGCGGATGCCGGGTGGACCAAAAGGTACGCATTATCCGCATTTGCGGGTTTCAGCTGCAGGATAGAAATGTTCTTTCCGCGCGCGAACGACTTTTCGTCCCCCTTCTCTTTGGCGGCCTCGAACTTTCGCACCAGCTGCGTACTGTCCTCCGGCGAGTAACCGTGCGTGATAAAGGGCAAAATCCTTCTGTCGTCGCCCGGTTCCGCAATAATGATTCTTTTTGCGGGGCTTTCCTGCTGCAATACCGCGACCAGCTCTCGGAAGAGCAATTCGCGCGACGCGGTCGCCTCGGCAAGCCGAACCATAAGAAGCTGCGAAACGACCGAATTGCTGCGCTTCTTCGACGCGATCTTTTCCGCCGCCGGGGCTGCCTTTACCCGCTCGATCTTTTCGCCGGCAAGATCGGCGAACTCACCAACGCCGAGCCTTGCGAATGCTTCCCGTGCCTTGGACAGATGCTGGAGCGCCCGGTCGTTTTGGTGCGCGGGAAGATTGGATCCAATGAGGTAATTCGAAAGGGCAGTGTGGTACACGTCGCCCGCGGCCTCGAAGATCGTGAGGCTGCGGTTGAAGTGGTGCACGGCAAGCTCTGCGTCGCTCTCCTCGGCAGCCGCCAAACCGCGGATACGCTGGATGTTACCAAGCACGAAGAAATCTGACGTGGGGTCGTTCTCCTCGATGATCTGCAGCCGGTTCTCACATTCGCCGAACCGTTTCTGCTGCATGAGGCTTTCGGCAAGCACGAGGCCCACCATGTTCGCATAGTGCTTGTCGCCGATCTGTGAGGATAGGTCGAGAGCCTCGCGTGCGATCTTGCCTGCCTTTTCTGAGTCACCGGCGGCGAGAACGCATCGTGCCAGGTTCCGCAACGCCTGTAGCTCGTACCATTCACGCTTCCGTTCCCTGGCCAGTTTGATCGCACGTTCGAGCAGGTCCCTCGCCTCTTTGAATTCGCCCCTGAGGATCTTTAGCTCCCCCAGACTGTCGAGGATCCCGGCAATATGCACGTGATTGGTCTTGACCGCGAGATCCAGGGAACGTTCGATCATCGCCTCGGCACGCGCCCAGTCGCCCGTCAGCATCAGGTTTATTCCGAGGTTGTTGTAGGCGATGACGGAGTTGAGCACATGCTCTGTTTGGTCGAAGAACTCGATCGATTTCTCGAGGCACTCGATGCCTTCCTGCGGGCGGCGCAGGAACCAGTAGGCCCCGGACATGTCGGTATAGATCTTCCCGAGCATGAACGGCGCGGAGCGGTCCCCGATGATCTGAACGCCCAAATCGAAATATTCGAGCGATCTTTCGCTTTGTCCTTCCTGGTGGAAGCTGATAGCGATCTCGCGGTAGGCCTCCGCCATACCGAGCCAGTCGCCGTACTCGCGGTATTTCTCAAGTGCGCTCTGTGCATAGTCGCGGCAGATCGCGCATTCGTTGAGCTTTCGGTAAACGCGGGCGAGGCCGGTATCGATGCCGCCTAACAAATATCCCAGCTCGTTCGCCTTAGCCCTTTCGTGGTTGTCCTTGAGTAGAGTTACGGCCTTCGGATGGTCGTTGACATTGTTGTATCCGATCGCCAATTGGGTCGTGACACGTACCTGCGTTTCGGTGCCGAGCAACTTTAGGTTGTCCTCATCCTCGTAGGGTTTAACCACCTCGAGGGCCTCTTTGTACCGGCCAAGCGTTTCGAGCGTGAACGACATTAGCCGCTTGAGATTCGCCAGGTCGTCGGGGCCGTGGTCGAAACGGTCAAGCGCATCGCGCAGCAAAGATTCCGCCTCGCTCGAGAGTCCGTCGCGAAGTTTCTGCCCGACGCTGGCGAACAGGACGGACAACGCCTCTTGAGGCATCCTTAGTTGGCTCCGGTCGCCGATCTTAGGGGGCGGGGCCGAGAACGACACGACTTGCGTGCCCGACCTGGGGTTTGTTCGAGCGGAACCTTTCTTCATTGCAGGATTTCTCCCCTAGATACGATCAATCGGATCGGAATTCCAGACGAATTGGATACTTAGTAACTGACGTGTTGAATACTTAGTAAACAGGCGCACTGGAAATCTAGCAGAGAAACGGCCGGTAAGTCCACAGATATCGCTATTCCCCTCCCGGCAGCAGTCTTAACTGACACTTTCAATGTGCTAATCTTTAGCCGAATAATCCCTTTTTATGCCGAACCTCCCCGACATCGACGGCGGGACCGAAGTCCTAACAGAAACCGAAACCAAGCTGGAAAAGCCCAAGCTTTTCAAGGTTTTGCTCCACAATGACGATTTCACGACGATGGAGTTTGTCGTCTGGATCCTCGAGTACGTCTTTCTGAAGCCTGAGCAGGAAGCCCTCTCGATCATGCTCAAGGTGCACAACGATGGCGTCGGCATCGCTGGCGTATATCCATACGACATCGCCTACATGAAATCGCAAAAGGCTACCAATCTCGCCCGAGCGAGGGAGTACCCCCTGTTGGTGACCGTCGAAGAGGAATAAGAGGTCGACCTGTGGTAAGATGTATTAGAATTATGCGGAGGCCATCGCCCATTATAATTAAATTGAGTGGGACGCCGTTCAACATAGGTTGAGCGGAGGCAAAAGTTTGCTTTGCGGTCCCAAGCTTGCGAAAAGCTTGGGACTTTTTAGTTTGACCCATGAGCGAATCATTAGACCTGAAAAAAACCGTTAACCTGCCGAAAACCAACTTTTCGCAAAAGGCGAATCTCGCCCAGAGCGAACCCGCTCGCCTGAAGAAATGGAACGAGATGGGACTCTATGAGCAGATCGCCGAAACAAGAAAGGGACGCGAGAAATTCATCCTGCATGACGGCCCGCCGTACGCGAACGCCGACATCCACATCGGCACGGCCCTGAACAAGATCCTGAAGGATTTCGTCGTGAAGAGCCGGTCGATGATGGGTTTCGACGCCCCGTATGTGCCCGGATACGATTGCCACGGCCTACCGATCGAAACGCTGGTCGAGAAAAAGCTGGCGGAAAAGGGCAAGAACAAGGCCGACATCCCTGTTTCCACATTCCGACGCATCTGCCGTGAGCACGCATCTACCGCGATGGCGGGTCAGACGCGGGATTTCTCCCGCCTGGGCATCCTCGGCGAGTGGGATACCCCTTACCTGACGATGTCGCCTGAATACGAATCCTCCACGGCGAGGTTGTTCGGAAAATTCCTAGAGCGCGGGTACGTTTATAAGGGTTTACGACCCGTCTACTGGTGCATCCACGACCAAACCGCCCTCGCCGAGGCCGAGGTCGAATACAAGGAACACACGTCGCCATCGGTTTACGTTAAGTTCCCGATGAAGTCGGACCCCGCTCAGATAGACCCGGCTCTCGCGGGCAAGGACGTCTTCGTCGTGATCTGGACGACGACGCCCTGGACGCTGCCGGCGAACCTAGGCATCGCGGTTCATCCGGAATTCGAGTACTCCGCGATCGAGGTGGGCAACGAGGTTTACATTGTTGCGTCTGAGCTCGCGAGGCCGTTCGCCTTGACCTGCGAGTTCGACGATTACGTCGAACTTGCGCGATTCAAAGGGACGAAACTCGACCGCCTCGAGGCGAAGCACGCCTGGCTCGACCGAACCTCGCTGATCATGAACGGCGAGCACGTTACGCTCGGAGAAGCGGACGCGGAAACGGAATTGGATGTGCGGTTCGAAGATAAGACCGCTAAAAAGAGCGGCACCGGGTGCGTGCACACCGCACCCGGGCACGGTGCAGACGACTTCCACATCGGGAAGGCGTACGGGCTCGAGATCTACAATCCGGTCGATGCGTCCGGCCGATTTATCGCGGAAGTAGAGCATTTCGCCGGGATGAACATCTTCGACGCGAATCCTAAGATCGTTCGGTTTCTGGACGAGAACGGGATGCTCGTGCATTCGGAGACGTACCAGCACCGATACCCTCATTGCTGGCGGTGCAAGAACCCCGTGGTGTTCCGGGCCACGCCGCAATGGTTCATCTCGATGGATGAGGTTGCCGGGCAGACAGACGCTAAAGGATTGCGGCAACAGGCTTTGGAAGAGATCGAGCGCGTCAAATGGCACCCCGCCTGGGGCGAGGGCCGGATGGCGAACATGTTCAAGGGCCGTCCGGACTGGTGCGTTTCGCGCCAGCGTGCCTGGGGCGTGCCGATCCCTGTCTTTTACTGCAAAGGCTGCGACGAAACTATTGCCGACCCGAAAATAATCGACCACGTCGCCGATATCTTCGCGAAAGAAACCGCCGACGCCTGGTACGCCCGGCCTGAAAGCGAACTGCTGCCCGAGGGGTTCACCTGCCCGAAGTGCGGAGACACCGATTTCCGCAAGGAGACAGACATCCTGGACGTGTGGTTCGATTCGGGTTCCAGCTGCGTAGCGGTGCTCGAAACTCGCGGCGAAACGCTTCGCTTCCCAGCTGATGTTTACCTCGAGGGCGGCGACCAGTATCGCGGTTGGTTCAATTCCTCTTTGAGCTGCGGCCTGGCGGCGCACGATTCTGCTCCATACCGGCAGATCATCACGCACGGCTGGGTCGTCGACGGCGAAGGGAAGAAGCAGAGCAAATCGCTCGGTAACGTCACAGCCCCGCGCGAGATAATCGACAAATCTGGTGCGGAGATCCTGCGTTTGTGGGCGGCGGCGGTAGATTATACGGAAGACGTCCGTTGCTCCGACGAGATCCTTTCACGAATCGTCGACGCTTACAGGAAATTCCGCAACACATTGCGTTACGCTTTGGGGAACCTCGACGGGTTTGACCCAGCTGCGGATTCGGTCGCCGAAAAGGAACTTCTGGACGTCGACCGCTGGGCGCTCGCGACCCTCGATGAGGTGACCACAAAGGTGCTGAGGAGTTACGAGGATTACGACTTCCAAGCCGCGTACGGGGCCCTTTACCACTTCTGCACGGTTACGCTGTCGGCACGGTACTTCGACATCATAAAGGATCGTTTGTATATCTACGCTCCGAAATCACCCGAGCGGCGTTCCGCACAGACGGCACTTTTCCGGATCACGGACACGCTTTGCCGCCTCGTCGCACCGCTGCTCGCTTTCACAGCCGATGAGGCATGGGAAAACCTCCCCGGACAGTCGGTCCCGAGTGTTCATATGGCCGAATTCCCGAGCGTCGAGCGTCTAGGAAAGTCGGCGGGTGGTGATCTTCTAGCACGTTGGGAACGGTTGTTCGCGATCCGCGACGACGTACTGAAAGCGCTCGAGGAAGCGAGGAACGCGAAGCAGATCGGGTCTTCGCTTGAGGCTAAAGTGGTGCTGACGGCAGACAAGGATACGACACTGTTCCTGTCGGAGTATTTCTCGCAGCTTCGGTACATCTTTATCGTTTCCCAGGTGGAGGTGCACGAGGGCGATGCGTTCGGTGTCGAGATAAGTCGCGCGGACGGTGCCAAATGCGAACGCTGCTGGAATTATTCGTTCCGCGTCGGGGAGTTCGAGAAATACCCCAAGGTCTGCGAACGCTGCATCGAGGCCCTCGGCGAGATCGAAAAAGCCGCATCCGCCTGAATACTTTGTGTTCTCTGTTTAGATCTTTGTGTCCTTTGTGTTGAATGCAATTTCCTGCAGAAAGGGCGTAAAGATCTATAACTAAGGAGGGATCATTTTGAAGCGCATTTGGCCCATATTACTTTTATTAATTGCCGCCGCCGCGGTTTCGGCGCAGCAGGCCTATACGCCGGAGAAAGGCTCTCCTGAGCGTAAAGCTATCCTTGACGCACTGAGGATTCCCGTCGAGCGAGACCTGAAACAAAAGGTCGTATTCGTAGCGGACAATTTCAAAGTGCAGGGAGTATGGGCTTTCGTGAGCGGCACACCGCAGAACGCGAACGGCGGCGACCCGGATTATGCCCGTACCAAATACGCCGATCAGGTCGATTCCGGCGCGTTCGACAACAATTTCTTCGCTCTTTTGAAGAAAACAGGTGGCAAATGGAAGGTCACCACCTATTCGATCGGCTGCACCGACGTGTGCTACGTCGATTGGTGGCGGCGCTACCGAGCGCCGAAGGGTGTGTTCCCGTATACCGAGTGAATCACGGGGGGTGAAACAACCACTCCGCCCGCAGCGTAATTTAACTCGTTCGAATAATATTCATCGGTGAGGGAATAATAATGCTTAGAAAAGCTGCGTTCGTCTTCGTTGTCGTTCTTTTCGGGTTCGCCGGTACGGCCTTGGCGCAAACGTCGGAGGAATCGGCGGTGCGCGTGCCGCTTGAAAATTACATCAAAGCTCATGCGACAGGGGATCCGGAATACGCCCGTAAAGCCTTCCACTCGGAAGGGAATATGATCTGGATCCGCGAGGGCAAATACTCGAGCGAGAATTTCGACTCGTTCATAAAGAGGGCGTTCACCGGCAAGCCGGCAGCCGATGAGGGGAAGAGAAAGGAAGGCCGGCGGATCGAGGCGGTCGATATTGCGGGGAACGCCGCTGTAGCCAGGATCGTTCTGGACTACCCGACGGTCAAATTCGTCGACTATATGACCTTGCTAAAGATCGACGGCGAATGGAAGATAGTAAATAAGAGCTTCTACGCCGAATCGAAGAAAACACAGTGACCAAGCGGGACTTCATCTGGAAACTTGCGTACCTCGCCATCGCGGGCGGGGTTTTTCTTATTGACCAGACCACCAAGGCGTGGGCGGTCAGGCGGCTGCGATTCGGCGGCGACATGCCGGTGATCAACGGGTTGCTGAATTTTGCATACGCCGAGAATACGGGGGTCGCTTTCTCGATGCTCGACGACGGCGGATCGACCGGCCGCTGGGGTTTGTCGGTCGTTGCTCTTGTCGCCGGCGTTTTGGTCATTTATTTCTTTTGGCGGACCCCGCGGTCTGACGACCGCATCTTGGGAGCACTGGCACTGTTGCTCGCCGGCATCGTCGGGAACGTCACCGACCGCATCCGGCTCGGCCACGTCGTGGACTTCATCGACGTGCAGTTTGGCTCATGGCATTACCCGACCTTCAACGTTGCTGACATGGCGATCGTCATCGGGGCGGGGCTATTGATCATCGATATGTTCATGTCGAAGAAAAAGCGGGCAGAGACGCGAACGGTCGCGGCCAATAGCAAATAATCGATGTATCCAGAGTTATTTCGGATCGGAAATTTCCCGGTGACCGCCTACGGGTTGTGGCTGGCGGTGGGGATGATGCTCGCGCTTTTCGTCGCGTCACGATTGGCCGCGCGCGACGGACTGCCGCGCGAGCGGATATACGACCTCGGACTCTGGACGCTGCTCGGCGGGCTATTGGGGTCGAAGCTTCTGATGCTCTTCGTCGACCCGAATGCACATATCTTCACGCTCGATTTCCTGCGTTCCGGCGGTGTGTTTTACGGCGGGTTGATCGGCGGGTTCCTGACCGTCGCCGGGTTGATGTGGTATTACAACCTTTCGTTCTGGAAGGTTGCGGACGCGTTCGCCCCGGCGGTCGCTCTCGGGCAAGCGTTCGGCCGGCAAGGGTGTTTTGCGGCCGGTTGCTGCTGGGGGAAGCCGACCGATTGGTGGTGGGGCGTGCATTTCACTGAGGCTGGGCATGAATACACGGGCGTTCCGATGTACGGACCTGACAATTCTGACCTCTACCTGCACCCGACCCAACTGATCGAATCGTTCACGATGCTCGCGGTCTTTGGATTCCTCTTCTGGCTGCACCGCCGCAAGAAGTTCGACGGCCAAGTGCTCATCGCTTACGGCATCATCTACTCCATTTTCCGCTTCTCGATCGAATTCATCCGCGACGACCCGCGCGGTGACCTCTTCGGCCTCACGACGCTTACGGGGCTCTCTACGTCGCAACTCGTCAGCCTGTTCGTCGCAGCGTGTTCGATCATTTTTATGTTAATGCGGTTCCGCGCTGTAAATCGTGCCGAAACGGTTTAGAAATTAGCTAACAGCTTTTAGCTAAAAGCTGTTAGCTAATTTCTATCTACGTGTTTAGTTCACGGCCGTACGAGCGATTGTTCTAAAACAAAATCTTCCGCTCTGATAGACTTTCTCCTAGTTGCCTGAAGAGATCACCACAATCATCACCTCGCCGGAGGATGTAGGATCACGCCTCGATGCCTTCCTCGCCCAGCATATCGGGGGTTGGTCGCGCTCGCGGCTGCAGAGACTGATAGAGGGCGGCGCCATCCTGGTGAACAGCAAGCCCGCAAAGCCGTCGTATAAACTACGTGACGGGGATGAGATCGACGTTGATCTGGTTGATGAACCCGCCGTAGTCTTCGAGCCGGAAGATATCCCGCTCGATATCTTCTACGAGGACCAATATCTCGCCGTTATAAACAAGCCTGCCGGGATGGTTGTTCATCCCGGGGCCGGGGTTTCGAGCGGGACGCTGGCGAACGCGATCGCGTGGCACTTCAAGTCGGAGCCTTCGTTGACAAGTGGTGGTTCCGATAGGGTCGGGATAGTGCACCGGCTTGATAAAGACACCTCCGGACTGATTCTAGTCGCGAAGGAGGAAAATACCCATGAGGCGTTAGCGGAGCAGTTTCGAGGCCGCACCGTGGAAAAGAGTTACGTCGCCCTCGTTCATGGCAGCCCTCAAGAGAAATCCGGCAAGATCGACCGCCCGATCGCACGCGACCGTTGGCATCGAACGAAGATGACGGTGGCCGCGAACGGCCGTGGAGCCTTGAGCCTGTGGAAAGTACGCAAGCGGTTCGAGAAATTCACGCTGCTCGAGGTGGAGATCAAGACCGGGCGCACGCACCAGATCCGAGTCCATCTTGCATCGATCAATCATCCGGTCGTCGGAGACGCCACTTACAACGAAGGCCGCGACAACACTATCGCGGACGCCGAGATCAAAAAAGCCGTCCAGAAACTCGACCGCTTCTTCCTACACGCCGAACGCCTCGCGTTTACGCATCCGGAAACGGGTGAACTGATGTCGTTTACCTCGGAAATGCCCAATAAATTGAAAGAACTCCTCGATTTGATATGATTTGAGCAAACAATTTCCCCGTTTCAATTCATTCAAATGAAAAAGTTCCTCTTTCTCCTTCTCGCTTCGGTTCTCTTTGTCACTTCGTCCTCAGCGCAAAACGGCACCCTGCAGATCGTTCCGCGGCCGGTATCGATCGAACAGAGGGGGGGCGCCTTTTTGATCGACCGGAGGGTTACGATCGTGGCGAAAGGTGAGGATCGTGCTCTCGCGGATGATCTTAACGACAACCTGGTCGATCAAGGGTTAAAGCTGAAGATCGCGAACTCCGCACCGAGAAACACACCAAAGATCGTCTTCGCTGCCGCAAAGGACACGGGAACAACGCCCGGTTATTACACGCTCACTGTCGGGAACAACGAGATCATCATAAGCTCTTCGACCCAGGCGGGGAAATTCCATGCTTTGCAGACGCTTCGGCAGATGCTACCTGTCCGGCCCGTGAGCCCGCTCGTGATTCAGGGGGTTCACATCACGGACACGCCGCGCTTTCAATATCGCGGAATGCACCTGGATATCGCTCGGCATTTCCAACCGGTCGAATTCGTCAAGAAGTACATTGACCAGATGGCCAGGTACAAGTTCAACCGCTTCCACTGGCACCTTACGGATGACCAGGGGTGGCGGATCGAGATCAAGAAATACCCGAAGCTGACAGAGATCGGCTCGAAGCGGCCGGAAACGATGCTGGAGCGAAACTTCGCCCCGTACAAAGGCGACGGTATCCCGCACGGCGGATTTTACACTCAGGAGCAGATAAAAGATGTGGTCGCCTACGCTAAGGAGCGGCACATCACCGTGATTCCAGAGATCGAGTTGCCCGGGCACGCATCCGCCGCGTTGGCCGCTTATCCACAGCTAGGCTGCAAGGCTGACTATCAGTATAAGGTTCAAACGACATGGGGTATCTTCAAGGAAGTTTTCTGTCCGACCGACGAGACGTTCAAATTCCTCGAAGACGTGCTCGACGAGACGATCAAGCTTTTTCCCGACTCACCCTACATCCACATCGGCGGTGACGAGGTGCTGAAAGACCATTGGAAAGAGTCGGCGTTCGTCCAGGAACTGAAGCAGCGTGAGAACCTGAAGGACGAACACGAGGTGCAAAGCTATTTCGTCCGCCGCATCGAGAAGTTCATCAACTCGAAGGGGAAGAAGATAATCGGGTGGGACGAGATCCTCGAGGGCGGCGTGGCCCCGAACGCGACGATAATGAGCTGGCGCGGCGAGAAGGGAGGCATCGAGGCTGCGAAGGCGAAGCACGACGTCATCATGACGCCGAATACCTACGTCTATTTCGACTACGGCCAGGGCGACCCGGCGTATGAACCGCTGAACATCGGAAGCTACGTCCCGCTCGAAAAAGTTTACGGCTGGAACCCCGTACCGAAGGAGCTTTCACCCGACGAAGCCAAATTCATTCTAGGTGGGCAGGCGAACCTTTGGACGGAGTACATAAAGACACCAGCTCAGGTCGAGTACATGGTTTTCCCGCGTATGCTCGCGCTGTC
Organism: Acidobacteriota bacterium; assembly: GCA_023415725.1. Lineage (GTDB taxonomy): Bacteria > Acidobacteriota > Blastocatellia > Pyrinomonadales > Pyrinomonadaceae > OLB17. The sequence goes on along the minus strand of JAEZJR010000084.1, from coordinate 550 downwards.
AGAGGTGCTGTGGTCGCGTCAGGAAGATCGCAACTTTGAGGATTTCCATAACCGCTTGCAGAACATACTCCCGCGGCTCGATAAAGCGGGTGTCAGTTACCGCATTCCGGAGCCGATGCCGGTCGGCGCGTTTTTGCTGAATGAGACGGAGGCCTACGCTTTCGAGGTGAGCCCGCCAGTCGCGGGTGCAAAGGTGTATTACACCAAGGACGGTTCCACACCGACCGAGAAATCACCCGAAGCACCGCAGATGATCTCGGTGTTCCCGAACGGGGACGAGACCGTGACGATCAAGGCGATCGTCGTGCTGCCGTCGGGGCGCAAGAGCAGCGTTTACGCCGCGACCTTCCTTCGCGGCAAGATGCGCGAGCCGGACACGCTCGCCGAGAGCAAGCCCGGTGTCAATTACGAAATCGTCGTTCCGGCCGGTGAAGGGGCGGGTGAGGAAACGCGCCTAACGGGGGAGACGCGCGGGATCTTGCTGACGCAATTCGAAAAGCGGATCGACCTGAAGAAGCCTTTCGCTCTTACGTACGATGGGTATTTCAAG
>JAEZJR010000320.1 GCA_023415725.1 Acidobacteriota bacterium | reverse complement strand
TTCCGTGCACGCGAGATGATGCGTCAGATCTTCATCGAACGCGGCTTCACCGGGATCTAGTTTCCAAACGACATTTCAAGCTTGTGGTCGACGGCTTATTATGAGCGAAGCTGCAGGCGAATTTTCGGGCGACTGCCCCTCCGAGGAGATCGGTGCGTACCTCGACGCCGAATTGCCGCAGGACAGGGCAGCCGCGCTCGAGGCGCATTTCGCCGAATGTGCCGTTTGCCGTGACGAATTGAATTCGCAGAAGGCGTTCCTCCTCGAGTTGAGCCGTTCATTGGAAGCCGGAGCGTCTCTTGAACTACCGCAGAACTTCGCAAAGGCCGTCGTGACGAAAGCGGAAAGCAGCGTGAGCGGACTGCGTAAGCGGTCGGAGCGTATCGCGGCATTTTCGATAATATGCGTACTTGTTTTACTGGCGGTGATCGGATTCGCGGGGGACCCTAACCGGGCATATTCCGATGCGGCTAGGCCACTCAGCAATGTCGGAGCTTTTTTGGATATCGCGGCCGGATTGCTGCACAGCGTCGTTTTCGCCGTCGGTTTTGTCGCGAAGAAGGTGTTTTCGGGAACGGTTGGCTCCGCTCTTCTATTTGTCGCCGTCGCGGCCGTGGCGGCCGGGAGCCTTTTTGTTTTCAAGCGTTATCGCCGTGCGGCGGGGAATGTCGGCTGAGGTAGATCATAAATTGACGACGGTAGGCGAAAATCTGATAGGAAAATATATACCGGCTGCGATCGCAGTTCGCGGTTTTCTTATCGCGTGCGTTGTTTTCGTCCTGCCGATATTGCTGTTCGCCCAAACGCCCCAGTTCACCCAACCCGCCGAAAATACCATCGAGATCCAGGACATGCCGGAGATGGAGGTGATCGCGTTTTCCAAAACGGTCATCATCCGAAAGAGTGCGAAGGCAGTGTTCGTGTTCGGCGGCGATGTGGTCGTGGAAGGGCGTGTAGAGACGGACGTCGGCACTATCGGCGGGAACGTGATCCATAAGGACGGAGCCTATATCGGCGGCGATGTGATGGTGATCGGAGGTTCATACCGTCCCGAATCGCAGACCCCCCTCCGGGCCGTTGGAAAAGAAACGGTCGTTTTCGGCATTTTCGAAGAAGAATTGCGCCAGATGGGGCAGGACCCGACGCAGATCCTCTCGCCGTCGCTTACGCCGGCGTTCTTCGCCCAGCGAGTATTGGCGGTGCTTTTCTGGTTCGTTATCACACTGATGTTCTCGACCGTCGCACCGGGGGCTGTGAGCCGAGCGATCGCCCGGACTCAGTTGTCATCGCTGAAAGTGGCGGGGTTTGGTCTTGGCGGATTGATCGCCGCCGTTTTCTGCGTCATCGCCGCGGCAAGCTTGCTGCCGGGCCATCTCAGCGCGATCGTCTGGGTGATGTCGTTCCTGCTATTAATGCTCGCATACGTCTTCGGCCGGGTCGCCCTGCAGATCCTGGTCGGGAAATCCATCCAGAAGTTCCTTTTCCCTGATCGTAAGCACCCTGAATCGATTGCGATGCTCTACGGAGTGATCCTTTGGACCGTTCTTTTGTCCCTTCCATACGTGTGGACCTTCGTGCTTCTCACCCTATTCGCTGCCGGAATCGGCCTCGTTCTCACCGCTCGAGGCGGAGACGGCTGGCGGACCGCTTGACGCTATAACACTCTTTCTTACAAATCTTTACAGATTTGGCCAAACCTCTGGGGTAGAATTTTCGTCTTAGTAGGGACTGAAGGCGATAATGCGCCTGCATTCGAGTTCCTAATTTCATAAGTCTTTATTTTTGTTGCGGTTACCGATGCGAATTAAATTCAATCCGATCTTTTCACTGCTCGCCGTCGCGATTTTAGCCGTTGCCGGCTCCGCTCAGAGTGTTAAACCGTCAGCGCTCACCGGCGATGTGGTTTCGGTCAGCGATTCCAAGATAGTCCTCAAAACGAAGGACGGCGATCTGGACGTGGCCCTTTCCGGTTCGACGGAGTTCAAGCGCGTTCCGCCCGAAAATCCGACCCTTAAGTCGGCGGTGCCGGCCACCTTGACGGACATAGGCGTGGGCGACAAACTCCTCGTCACGGGGATCCTTTCGGACGACAAGAAGTCACTTCCGGCTCGTGCGGTTTACCTAATGACGAAGTCCGACATCGCCCGCAAGCAGGCGAAGGACGTCGAGCGTTGGGCCACACGCGGCATCTCGGGCCGCGTTGCATCGGTAAATACGGCAGCCAATCAGGTGACCATCGAGGTCCGCGGGTTGATGAACACGACGAATGTCGTGGTGACGGCAAAGCCGGACGCCGAACTCAAGCGTTACGCTCCCAATTCCGTGAAATACGATGAAGCTCTGGAGAGCTCGATCGCCGAGATCAAGCCGGGCGATATGTTTCGAGCGGTGGGGGACCGCGGTGAGGATGGTACAACCTTCGCGGCGGAAGAGATCGTGACGGGTGCGTTCCAGACCATCGCCGGGGAGGTGAAATCCGTCGATCCCGCAAAGAATGAGGTGATCATCGCGGACGCCCGCACGAAGAAGGATGTGACGGTCAGTCTTGGCTCGTTCTCCGTGCTCAAGAAGTTTCCTGAAGAGATGGCGCAGAGGATGACGCAGTTCGGCGGCGGAGCAGGGCCCGGCGGACAGGGCGGGATTCGCCCCGCGGGCGGACAGCCCGGAGTACAGGCCGGTGAAGCAAGGCCCGGAGGTCAGCCGGGTGGCGGCCAGGGCGGCCGGATGGGTATGGGCGGAGCTCGAGGCGGCATCGACGACATGTTCGAGCGTCTTCCCGTGATCTCGGTCGCCGACCTGAAGCCCGGTGACGTTATCGCAGTGTCGAGCTCGAAGAACGGCTCGGACACGCATGTGACG
>JAEZJR010000059.1 GCA_023415725.1 Acidobacteriota bacterium | reverse complement strand
GAAAATGATATTCCACGCAAAGCTCGCTAAGGACGCAACGAGGGCCCTCCGAGGATCTTGCCGGAGGTGCATCGAACCAGATCATGGACAAAATGAAACGCAGAGAATTTCTGAAGGGTATTTCTGTGGCGGCCGTAGTGCCGGCAGCAATACAGATCGCGGAAGGCAAGACCGGCGAATCGGCGGTAACGGCGGTGCAGAAAGTTGCTCCGCTGCCTGACATCCCGACGTGCGAATCGCAGCGCTCGATCGTGATGACGCACAAGTTCCTCGACCTGTTCAACCCGCCAGGGCTAACGAATCAATGGGGCTGCGCACAAGCCGCTATGGATGTCGCGGCGGTCCGCAGCATCGCATTCCCGCCGTACGCACAGGGCGAGATGAACGTCGCCCCGCTCGGTGCGGGCGGTGAGTTGCTCACCGGCGTGCTGTATGTCGACGGTGAATACTTCGCATCGACCAAAACCCCGATCGAGTTCGTCTGGCAGCCGGACCGCGTCGAGCGGCGTTCCGTTTACAACGGCCTCGAACTCAAAAGCACCACCATCGTTCCTTTCCGCACGATGAGCGTCGCCGTGAAGCTCACCGTTTCTAACATGACGAAGGCCCGCCGCAAGACCGAGATCAAGCTCGCGATCAACGGCGGCGCGACGAAGAGCGTGAAGCCGTGGAACGCCGCTTATTCCCCCGGCGAATACGACAACACGCGGACGATCGATAACGGCCGCAACGCCGTCCTGTGCAAGTCGAAGCATACCGAGGCTTACGTCCTCCAGGGCTCATCGCCGAAGCCGAAGACCATCGAGCCGTCGTGGCTCGTTTACGAATTCGACCTCGCACCGCGCGAATCCGCCTCGATCGTATTCGTGAATTCCCTCGGCGAATCGCCCGCCGCCGTTCAGAAGGAATACGACGCGATCGTGAACAGCTTCGACGCGGTCGCGAAGGCGACCACCGATGAGTGGAACGCCCAACTCAAGGCAGCATTTACGCCCGGCAACTCGATCTTCTCCGGCCACGTGCCGACGCTCACAACCACGAACGACGACGTAAAGCGGATCTATCACTCGGCCGTAATGAGTGCACTTTACTTCCGCCGCACCACGCCGCACTCGGTTTACGGCACCACGTACGTCACGCTGATGCCGCGGTACTGGGAGACGACCACGTTCCTCTGGGACATCAGCCTCAGCGCGATGCTGCTGTCGATGCTCGACCCCGAGATCCTCAAGCGGATGATGGAAACGTGGATGAAGCTCGACGTGTACAAGCACTTCGGTACGGAGTTCCTCACGGGTGCGGGCGTTGGGCCGTGGTATTCGGTCAACGATTACGCGATGTCCCGGATGGCCAAGGAGTATCTGCGTTGGAGCGGCGACAAGGCGTGGCTTGACAAGGTCGTTAACGGAAAAACCGTTTACGAAACTCTGCTGACCTACGCCGAACACTGGCGAGCTCTCGATACTAACAAGCACGGTCTTGCCGATTACGGCGGCGTGACGAACCTGCTCGAGGCCGTTTCGTCTTATGTGCACGAGGTCGCGGGCCTAAACGCGGCTAACGTGCATAATCTCCGCTTCGCCGCCGAACTCGCTGAGTTCAAAGGCGACCGCTCACGCGCCGAGGGCTACCGCCGCGAAGCTGTGGAGCTTGGAAAACGCGTGCAGGAACTCTACGTCCCCGGCCGCGGCATCTGGAAGTGCCGCCTGCCCGATGGCAGCTACAATGAGGTTCACCACTGCTACGATTTCGGTGTGACGCTGATGACCATCGGGGACCTGATGCCGCCGACGCAGAAGAAGGAAATGGTTGAGTTCTTCAAACGGGAGTTGAAGACCCCTTCTTGGATGCGCGCGTTGTCGACCAGGGACCTCGACGTCACCTTCAGCATCCGCCCGGACCACCAATGGACCGGAGCGTACTGCTCATGGCCCGCACTCGCCCTCAGCGGCCTCTACGTCGCCGGCGAAACGGATATGGCCCTCGACTGGATGAAGGGGCTTGCGAAGTCGAGCATGCAGGGGCCGTACGCACAGGCGAATTTCGCCGAGACGTTCCACGCACCGGAGGCGAACGGCGGTGCCATCAAGACGCCTTCCGATCCGCCTTACATCAACGACTGGGCGTGCGTTTCCGGCTGCAATTATCTGGAGCCGATCGTCGATTCCCTCTTCGGTGTGAACGCCGGCCTCTTCGGCACGATCACCGCGAAACCGCAATTCGGCAAATTCGACCCGAACGCGGAATTGAGGAATATCAATTACCAAGGCAAGATGTACACCGCCGGGAAGAACGGTGTGCGGCCGGCTTAGTAAAAGTGGACTGCCACGAATAGCACGAATTACACAAATGATCTATTCGTGCTATTCGTGAGATTCGTGGCTAAATCATTATGAAAGTGCTCCTGATCATCAGCCTTATCGTATTTACGGCTGCTTCCGCTTTTTCGCAGGCGACGACGCCTTCCCTGCTCCAGATCGCCGACCGATACTGGATGCAGCCTGATGTCGTTTACGCCGGCGCGAACAATACCCCGCTAAAGCTCGACATCTGGTACCCGCGTGATAATCCGAACCCCACGCCGACGCTCGTTTACATCCACGGCGGCGGATGGATCTTCGGCTCGAAGGAAGGTGCGGTCTATCAATTCCTTCCCTATCTCGAAAAAGGATGGCGCGTTGTGAACGTGGAGTACCGCATGGCGGGCAATTCGCTTGCTCCCGGTGCGGTAGAGGACACGCGTTGTGCACTTCGGTGGATCTTCCGCAACGCCGCGCAGTGGAAGTTCGACACTTCAAAGATCGTGCTCACGGGCCATTCTGCCGGCGGGCATCTCTCGCTCATCACCGCGATGCTGCCGAAAGGAACGCCGATCGATAACCGCTGCTACGGCGACGAAGACCTCAAGGTCGCCGCCGTGGTCAACTGGTACGGTATCTCTGACGTGAACGATCTGATACAAGGCCCGAACCTGAAGAACTACGCCGTCATGTGGATGGGCTCGATGCCGAACGCCGTGGATGTTGCGAAGAGCGTTTCGCCGCTCACATACGTACGCGCCGGGCTTCCACCAGTGATCACCATCCACGGCGACAAGGACGACGTCGTCCCCTACGCTCACGCCACGCGCCTGCACGATGCTCTGGGCAAAGCGAACATCCCGAACAAACTCGTCACCGTCAAAGGCGGCGGCCACGGAATGTTTGCACAGGCGGATTACGTCACGGCGTTCGATGAGATCTGGAAATTCTTAAAGGACAATAAAGTGCAGTAGTTTTTCAGCAGCTGTCAGCTAATAGCTATCAGCTGACAGCTGTTGAATTAACTTGATCTAAAAGCATGAAGATCACAGATATTAAAGCGACAACGGTCACGGTCCCTCTCGAAGCCCCGCTGCGGCACGCGGCCGGGTGCCATTGGGGGCGGTTCGTGCGGACTATCGTCGAGGTGGAGACGGACGAAGGTATCACCGGGTTAGGGGAAATGGGCGGCGGCGGCGAATCGGCCGAGGCGGTTTTCCGCGCGATGAAGAGCTACCTCGTCGGGCACGATCCTGCCCGTCTCGAGGAGATGCGGTTCAAGATCGCGAATCCGACCGCCTCGCTCTACAACAACCGCACGCAGATCCTCGCCGCGCTGGAGTTCGCGTGCCTCGACATCATCGGCAAGAAATGGGGCGTGCCCGTTTACGATGTCCTCGGCGGCAAACTGCAGGACGAGATCCCGTTCGCCTCTTACCTGTTCTTCCGTTACCCGAACCCGAAGACTGGTGAAGGCGAGGTGCGGACCGTCGACCAGCTCGTCGCTCACGCAAAAGATCTTCGAGCAAAGCACGGTTTCTTCGCCCACAAACTCAAGGGCGGCGTGTTCGATCCGGTTTACGAATTAAAATGCTACCGCGCCGTCGCGGAGGAACTCGGCAGCGGCCCGATGGAGGGCGACAGCTTCCGCTTCGACCCGAACGCCGCATGGTCGACGGAACAGGCGATATGGTTCGGACAGCAGATCGAGGACATCAATAACGATTATCTTGAGGATCCCGTCTTCGGCCTGCACGGCATGCGCCGCACACGCGAAAAGGTTCGCATGCCGCTCGCGACCAACACGGTCGTCGTCAATTTCGAACAGCTCGCCGCCAACGTGCTCGACACCGCCGTAGATGTGATCCTGCTCGATACGACATTCTGGGGCGGTATCCGCCAATGCGTGAAGGCCGCCGGGGTTTGCGAAACATTCCAGCTCGGCATTGCCGTCCACTCATCCGGCGAACTCGGCGTCCAGCTCGCGACAATGCTGCACCTCGGTGCGGTCATCCCTAATCTCGCTTATGCCGCGGACGCCCATTACCACCATCTCACCGATGACATCATTGAGGGCGGTTTGATGAAGTACGAGGGCGGGAAGATCCGCGTCCCGGATGGCCCGGGCCTCGGTGTGACGCTCGATCGCGATAAACTAAACGAATACTCGGAACTCTATAAACGCCTTGGCGGTTACCCGTACGACCAGGACCCGCTCAGGCCGGGCTGGACGCCCACAGTTCCGAACAATCGATGGGCGGACCCGAATGACGATCGAAGGCCCTCGATCCCGTATTGACGAAAGCTACCATGAAGTACCTAAGAAATTGCTTGCTGTCGATGGCGGCTATATTCGCCCTAGCGTCGACGGCCCTCCCGCAGTGCGATATCTCTGTTGGCAAGGCTGAACCCGCGACCAACTGGAACGAGTTTTTCACCCGAAACGGGCCCGGATGGACCGGTGCGGACACGACCGTCTCGGTCCAACTCCCTAACGGCGACTCGGCGTTCTTCTTCTCCGATTCCTTCATCGCTGAAGACCCGGCGAAACCGGGAGACGGCTCGGTTTACACGAACGAGAACGGGCTCCGTATGCGTAAGCCCAACTGCCTCCCGCCGTTTTGCGGCACCGCTCCAGAACACGCTCATTACGTTTACAACAGCATCGTCGTTCGCTCGAAGGACGGCCGGTACCTGCGAACGCTCACCGGCGAGAAAGATAAGAACGGTTACTCGACAGCCTTTTTCAAGCCGCTCAATGCCGGTCCCAACGACATGTACTGGCTCGGCGACCCGATCCTGATGGACGTGAACGGCAAGAAGAAGATCTGGATCTTCCTGAACGAATGGAGCGTCGGCCGCCCGTTCGATAAGCCCTTCTGGATCAAATACAGGGGTCAGGCGATCGCCCAGATGAACGCTGACACGCTTGAACTCGAGAAGATCGTCGAGCTCAAGAATAAGTCGGACGAAGCGATTTGGGGCATTTCCCTTTGGCTCGATGACGCGGGTAAGGACCTTTACATCTACGGGATGCGCAACGAGGGTGAGATCAAAGGCGAATCTAAGTCGATCCTGGCAGAGGCCAACAAATACAAGAAGCTTTACATCGCCAAGGTCGATGCATCGAAGGGCCTCGACGCGGTCGCGGACCTCCGCAATTGGACGGCCTGGGACGGCAAGGCGTTCTCGAAGGACCTGAACAAACGAAAGTCGATAATCCCCGAAAAAGACAGCATCAGCGACGAGCTCACCATCCGCCGACTCAACGTTAACGGCAAGCCGACGTTCGTGATGGTCACGTTCGACACCTCCGTCGGTTATAAGGACTGGAAGGATCTTTATCTTTATTCCGCGTGCGAACCGCAGGGCCCTTTCGTAACCAAACATCATTTTTACAGCACGCCCACCGCCGGGATGACGAAACTCCCTGGCATGGTCGGGTCAGAATCACTAAAGACCGGGCTCAGCGTCTATAACCCGCACATGCACCCGCAGTTCATCGAGAACGGCAGGATCCTCGTTTCTTACAACAGTAATTTGCCGTTCGGCGCGGCACCCGGCGATTCGATATATGCTGATTTCTATCGGCCGAGATTTGTGTGGGTGCCCATCGAGGGGCTCAAATAGAGATCAGTTATGAAGTTGATAGTTTTTCGACAACCCTCCGTCCCGGCCCACGGACTCGTCGGTTACCACATCGGGGCGATGATCGATGAGGACACGATCGCGGACTTAACGCCATCGGTCCTGCCGATGGGGCTGACCGCCCAGGAGATCCTGAAGTGCTACGACCTCTCGACCGACTTCATCACGCCCGCTCGTGAGGCCGTCGAGAGCGGTGTATTGCCAACCGTCGATCTCGCCGACGTGAAGGTGCAAGCCCCTATCCCGCGGCCCGGTAAGATCATCTGCATCGGCCTTAATTACATGGACCACGTGCTTGAAAGCGGGGCCGAAGTGCCTAAAGCCCCGCTCATCTTCTCGAAGTTCGACACGTGCGTCGCCGCGTCCGAAGATCCCATCCTCCTCCCCGTCGGCAGCGAGCAGGTCGATTTCGAAGCCGAACTTGCTGTGGTGATCGGTCGCCGAGCGAAGAACATCAAGCTTGAAGACGCGATGGACTACGTCTTCGGCTACACGAATTTCAACGACGTCTCCGCTCGCGACATGCAGTTCGCCGACGGGCAGTGGCAGCGGGGTAAATCGTGCGACACGTTCGCCCCGTTCGGCGAATACGTAGCGACGAAGGATGAGATCCCGGATCCGCACAACCTGCGGATCCAGTTCCGCCTCAACGGCGAGACGATGCAGGATTCCAACACGAACCAACTGATCTTCAGGATCCCGGAACTGGTCGAGTACCTGTCCCGTTCGATAACGCTCGAACCCGGCGACATCATCGCGACCGGAACGCCGCCCGGCGTCGGGTTCGCTCGCAAGCCGCCGGTCTTCCTGAAGGACGGTGACGTGTGCGAGGTGGAGATAGAGGGCCTTGGTGTTTTGATCAACCCGGCGGTGAAGGATGTTTGATCTCTCAGGAAAAACGGCATTCGTGACCGGTGCGGCGTCCGGCATCGGCGAGGCGATCGCTCACGCCCTCGCGCGAGCCGGGGCTTACACTTTCGTAGTGGACATAAACGTGGAAGCGGGAGAGGCCGTTGCGGAAACGCTTCGAACCGGCGACGGTGAGGCGGAATTCGTTCACCTGGATGTTGCCAGCCGTGAGGCTTGCAGGACCGTCGCCGCCCGTGTTCTTTCGAAATGCGGCAATCTCGACATTCTGGTCAACAACGCCGGCGTCGGGCACGTCGGTACGATCCTCACCACTGAATCCGAAGACCTCGATCGCCTCTACGCCGTAAACGTCCGCGGCATGTTCGACCTCACGAAGGCGTTCATCCCCTCAATGATCGAAAGGAAAAGCGGGGCGATCGTGAATCTCGCCTCGATCGGCGGCATCGTCGCCATCCGCGATCGCATCGCTTACTGCATGACGAAATTCGCCGTTGTCGGCTTCACGAAGTGCATCGCTCTCGATCATGCCCTCGACGGGATCCGAGCTAACGCCGTCTGTCCCGGCCGTGTCGAGACCGACTTCGTAAAAAGCCGTCTCGCCGAGTACCCTGATCCCAAAAAAGCTTACGAAGAGATGGCAGCGACCCAGGCGGTCGGGCGGATGGGCCGCCCCGAAGAGATCGCCGCGGCGGTGCTTTACCTCGCCAGCGACGAAGCCGCCTTCGTAACCGGCACCGCGCTTGAGATCGACGGCGGTTGGGCCGCCGGGAAATGATTCAGATTCTATTGGCGGTGTTTTGTTTTGCCTCTAGGGACTCGAGAGGGACCCGAACAAAAATGGTCGTGCCGCGGCGGGGCTGCGATTCGATCTCCAGCGAGCCTTGAACCAGAGCAGCTCTCTCGCGCATACCGATCAACCCCATTTGGCCGTGCCCGTTCGACGTGGCGGAAAGGTTCGCGGGATCGAACCCGACCCCGTTGTCTTCGATTATCAGCGTCAGCGTACCGTCCTGATGCTCGACAAGCAGATTCGCGATCGTGGCCCCCGCGTGCTTCGAGATATTGTTCAGCGCTTCCTGCGCGATACGGTAAACATTGATCGCGACCGCGGACGGCAATTCCACCCCTTCCATTCCCGAGCTGTGAAGCTCTGCTTTCGTATTGAAGTGGTGCGACCAGTCGTCGATGAAATGTTCCAGGGTTTGGACGAGTCCGAGGTCGTCCAGCCCCGTCGGCCTCAATTCGCTCGATAGAAAGCCGACCTCAGAATCGATCGCGCTCGCTAACGCCTTGCAGCGGTCGAGATTTTCGATCGGCTTACGGCCTTCTTTCAGGTCCGTCTCCAGCGCGGACAAAGCGAATCTGAGGGCCGTGAGTTCCTGCCCTAGATGATCGTGAATGTTCCTTGCGACGCGCTTCCGCTCTTCTTCCTGCGAGACGATGATCTGTTGCAGGAACCTGTTGCGAAGTCGGCCCGCTTCGACCATCTCTTCCCCTTCCTGCTGCAGTATCCGGTTGTGGTCTTTTAACCTGTCGTTCTCCGCGGCAAGTTTCCAGGCAAGTTTCTCCCTCAACAGGAGTGCATCCCGCTCCTTCACCTTTCGGTCCAGTTCGTCCTCGCGAACCACCCGTTCAGTCACATCCTCGATCACGGTGATCGTCCCGACGACGCGGCCTTCGTGAAGCCATGGCGATATAGTTGCGGATTGCTGCATCCGGGTGAATGCCCCCGCGGACCTGACCGGGGGAACCATCGGAAAAAGGTACCGATGGAAGCGATGGGAAAGCACCCGTGCCTCACCCGTAAGCGCGTTTTCGTAAAACCGGAAAAAACCGCGTTGTTCAAGCCCGGGGGCGATCTCCTTCAGATGCCGGCCCACAATTTCGTCCTGCCGGGGCGTGAGGTATTTGTCGAACCAGTTGTTAGCGAACAATACGCGCAGGTCCGTGTCGGTGATCAATATTCCCACCGGTGCGAGTTCGGAAAGCCAGTCCAGCAGAGCCGGTACGGATATCTGGTTATAGCTCATAGGTAAGAGTTTGCGACTGGTGAAAAGTCACAAACGAGCCTTCGCGTCGATCCAGCAGACAATTAATAAATAAATTGAAGCGAGTGACGTATTCATAATATCACTAGTCGTATATTTCACTACTGAATTCTTGGGTCTCGACATAGGGAAATGGTCGGTTTTGGTGCTACAATTCAACATCCGATATCGCATTTCCGATTGAATTTTTCTCGCTGCGGCCTCCCGTGGTCTGCCGCAGATTAACTCCATGGACCGAATTTTGATAGCTGACGATTCCCCGACGATAAGGCGAATGATGATCGCTTCGTTGCGGAGCCTCCCGGACGTAGAGATCGAAGAAGCGGGCAGCGGGCTCGAGGCCGTCGAGCGGCTCGCTCTCGGGCCGGTCAGCATGATGTTCCTGGACCTGAACATGCCCGACATACACGGTATCGAGGTGATCCAGTTCGTGCGAAGCCATAAGACATTCGCGGGTATACCGATATGCGTCGTCACCACCCGCGGCGACGACGAGAGCCGAAAGATGGCGCTAGCGGCCGGGGCGGACGTGTACCTCACGAAACCCTTCTCCCCGGAACAATTGGCCGAGCAAGCTGCAAAACTGCTGTCAAGAAACTGAATCGACGCGACTATTAGTGGGCCAAAACGAGTTCAATCAACAATTTTTCGAGCACCTGCTGGAGGACTACTTCGCGGAGGCAGATGAACATTTGCGTAATGTCAGGCGGCACCTGCTTGCGTTCGAGGACGCCCTTCGCGAAGGGGTCGAAGTAGACCGAAAACACGTTAACGAGATCTTCCGGAGTTTCCACACGATAAAGGGCATCTCCGCGATGGCGGAAGTGACGGCCGCTGAGGAACTCGCCCACCATTTAGAGGGACTCCTCCGCTCGATTCGCGACGGTCAGGCATCGCTTTCTCAGGACTCGCTGGAAGTGATGCTTGCAGGCACCCGCAAGCTGGAACAGGTCATCGTCGCGAGGAAGAACAACGAGTCAGTGCCCGCGATAGGGGCGGAGATCCAGAGGATCGAAACGATCGACCGCACCGCTGGCAAAGGAGTTAGTGCGGATGCCGGGTCGAGCTCTAACGAGCCGAAGAAGGGAGAAACGGCGAAGTTCAAGGTCTTTTTCGAACCATCTAAGGAACTCGCGGAGCGGAACTTGAATGTCAGTTCCGTTCGGGAAAGGCTTGAAGGATTGGGATCGATCGAGGAATCGAAACCGGTGATCCGCGGTGAAGGAAAGATCGCGTTCGAATTCGTGATCTCGGTCCCGCCCGGAGGCGACATGAGCGAGATCGAAAGCCTCCGCGAAGACGGCGTCTTGATCTCCCCGATCGCAGACATTGATTCGATCTCAGAGAGCGATATGTCCGACATAGACTTGGTCGACATCGGGCACATAAAGACATCGAACATTGTGAGGGTGGACCTCGCCCGCCTCGACGAATTGATGCTGATCGTCGGGGAACTCGTGATCAGCCGTGCCAAACTCTCGAAGAAACTCTCCGTCGTCGATGAACTTCTGCCCGTTGAACATTCGCGAGACCTTCACGAAATAAATCAATCTCTTGAAAAGCAGCTTCGCGGCTTGCGCGACGGTGTGATGCGCGTGCGGATGGTCCCGCTCGCGGAAGTGTTCGAGCGGATGCGGTTCGTGGCCCGCGACCTCGCCCGCGACACTAACAAGAGGGTTCGCATCGATATCACAGGTGAGGACACCGAGATCGATAAACTCCTCGTCGAGCGAATGGTCGACCCGCTGCTTCATTTGGTCCGGAACTCCGTCTCGCACGGTATCGAGGACCCGGATGACCGGCTGGCCGCGGGCAAATCGACCGAGGGTGTAATTCGGCTGCACGCCGCGACCGTTGGTGACTCGGTGTTGATCGAGGTCTCCGATGACGGTCGGGGTGTTGGCATCGAGAAGGCCACTGAGCGTGCCCGTGAGATGGGCATTCTTGCGGCCGGCGACGATATCGGCAACGGAACCGAACTGCTGGACCTGCTCTGCGCACCCGGCTTCTCTACCAGGCTTGAGGCGGACCGCGCGAGCGGCCGGGGCGTCGGGATGGACGTCGTGAAACGCGTGGTCGACGAAATGGGCGGAAGCCTATCGCTCGAAACGGCCCCTTCGTCAGGTACGACATTCACGATCAGGCTCCCACTCACTCTTGCTATCACTGACGCGTTGATAGCTTCGGTGGGCGGCCAGCGATTCGCCGTTCCGCAATCGTCCGTCAGCGAGGTGATCGAGGTGGACCCGGATTCCGTAAGATCGCTCGAAAACCTTGAGGTGATCGAATACCGAGGTGGTGCACTGCCGATCGTTCGCCTTTCTCGGCTCTTCTCGCTCCCCGAGAACGGTCGCAAGACCATCCAGGCCTTCGTCGTGAACGACGGCTCCGAATCGCTGGGCCTCGCGGTCGACCGGGTGATCGGGCAGCAAGAGGTGGTTATCAACGCGATCAACGACCCGCTCGCGAAAGTGCCGTCGATCAGCGGCGCGACCGAACTAGGTGACGGCCGGGCTGTGTTGATATTGAACGTGTCGGAGATCGCTAAAAGCCACAAAAGAAAATGACGTTTCAGGACAACAATTTGGCGGATTCTTATGTGCTGTTCGAACTGGCCGGCACGACCTACGCCGTCCCCAGCGCGGAGGTGCGGCAGCTCGAAATGATCGAACACATCACCCCTGTCCCGAATGCTCCTGAAGCTGTAGAAGGCGTCGTGTTCTCTCGCGGAC
The DNA here is from genome assembly GCA_023415725.1 of Acidobacteriota bacterium. Classification (GTDB taxonomy): domain Bacteria; phylum Acidobacteriota; class Blastocatellia; order Pyrinomonadales; family Pyrinomonadaceae; genus OLB17. The sequence goes on along the minus strand of JAEZJR010000059.1, from coordinate 4,689 downwards.
AGGTGATACCGGCACTGAGCCTGAGGCGGCGTTTCGGTTTCCCGAATGCGGACTACGATATGCGTTCGAGGTTGGTGGTGGTCAGCGTCGGCGAAAGGAGCCTCGGCCTGATCGTCGACTCCGCTCGAGAATTCAAACGGATCTCAGCCGAAGCGATCTCTCCGCCGCCTGAGACCATTGCGGAAACGACGGGCAAATACATTTCCGGGATCACATCCGACAGCGATCGGCTGATCCTGATATTAGATCTCGCGGAACTCATTAAAGAAGGGGACGAAATACAAACGGAGTCGAACAGTTAAAGCTATATGGCGGAACAAGACATGATAACGATGGAAGCGGACCAACAAAGACTTTCGGATACCCTTCAGACGTTGCGGTCGATCAGCACACGGGCGGAGGAAGTCCAGAGGATCGCGGACGAAGTCTTCGACGGAGCCGGAGAACAACTCGTTTCGTTGGACAGCGCTCTCAGCAGCGCGAACGAAATGGCCGCCTCGCTGAAGGAAACTGCCTCACAGGCGGATTCGGTTTCCAACTCGACCGAACAGACCGTTTCCTCCATCAATGAAACGGCCGCCGCGATCGAGCAGGTGACCGCGAATAACACCAGCCTCGCGGCATCCATCGCGGAAACAGCCTCGGCGATCGAGGAGATATCGGCATCGATCGAGAACGTCTCCGACTCCGCTAACGAGATGGCCTCCTCCGCGGCGGAAACGACCGCGGCGATGAACGAGATCGCGGCATCCATCCGAAGCGTCAAAGACGACACGGATGGGCTTTCGTCATCGGTCACCGAAACCGCCGCATCGGTGGAAGAATTGTCCCGCTCCGCCCAGGGCCTAACAACCAACGCCGACGATCTCAGCGTGGCCGCCGAGGAAACCTCCGCGGCGATCAACGAGATGGCTGCTTCGATCGAAGAGGTCACCGCGATGAGTGAGAACCTCGCCGGAAACGTCGAGGAGGTCGCGTCCGCCATCGAGCAGACTTCCCGATCGGTGGAAACGGTCGCGCAAAACGCCGCACGTATCAATGAAACGGCTACGGCGGCCGCCTCGAGTTCACACCAAATGGACCGCTCCATCCGCTCGGTGGCATCCATGGCGAAGGACGCCGCCGAGATAAGCAAACGGCTTGCACGCGAAACCGAGGAAGGCGGATCGAAGGCACAACGGTCGATCGAGGGAACCGTACGCATCCGCGAATCGATGCAGCAATCAGCCACCGTGATCAAAGAGATGAGCCGGAGATCGAACGAGATCGGCAGCATCGTCGACACGATCAACACGATCGCCGAACGGACGAACATGCTCTCGCTGAACGCGTCGATCGAAGCAGCACGTGCCGGCGATGCCGGTCGCGGATTCGCCGTCGTCGCTGAAGAGATCCGCAACCTTGCTGAGAGGTCCGCACGCGCTACGGCCGACATCTCGAAGATCATTCAGGGACTTCAGGAATCGCTGCAGGAGGCCGTGAGCACCTCGAACGAGGGGGTCCGCATCGCGGATGAAAGCGGCAGGCTCTCTGAAGAGGGGATGGCCGGGCTTGAGAAGATCCTTGTAGGCGTTCGCGAGACCGCTACGATAGTCGACCAGATCAGCCGCGCCACAGAAGAACAGATCACCGCGGGGCAGACGGTAGTGAGGGCGGTCGAAACAACTGCTACGCTCTCCAAAGAAGTCTCAGCCGCGACCGGCGAACAAGCCACAACGGCACAAACGATCGTTCAATCAGCCGCCGGCATGAGGAGGACCACGCGCGAGGTCGTCAAGGCGATGAACGAACAGGGCCGAGCCGCACGAGAGATAATCAAGGCCGCACAGAGCACGACCAGCGTTGCCAATCAGGTGCGAAAGGCCGCGGCCGAGCAAGCTAGTTCGGTCACCCAATTGCTGAGCGCGGTAGATTCAATGCGGCGCGGCGCGTTGTCTACGAACAAGGCACTGGCGGAACAAACTACCGTGTCCGCTCAGGTCTCGAAAGAAGCGGAGAGGCTCACGTCAATGATCGCAGGGGTTTCCAGAGCGATGGGTGAGCAGGCGACTGCCTCCAAACAGATATCCACCTCGGTAGGAAGCATGCGACTGCAGTCGCTCGAGGTAACCCGGGCTTTAGAGGAACAGTCGCGCGCGATGCGTGAAATGACCACTGCTTCCGCTGACGTATCGGCACAGGTCAAGATGATCACCCGTGCGAACGTCGAGCATTCCGCCGGAGCCGAGAACATCCTCCAGATGATCCGCGAGATCCGCGAGATCGCTGAGCGGAACCGGGCCGGCGTAGAAGCAACCCTCGTCGAAACGACCGGGCTCGCCGCCGACGCAAAAGGGATCGGACAGATCGTCGATCGTGGAAGCACATCGCCCGCCCGCGGCAAGAACGCAAGGAGCCGCAACGGCCAGAAACCCGCCAGACAAAAACCGGCCGCGAATGAAACGCAGTCTGGGCCGGCGGCCTCAGATCCTGCGACCGAATAGATGGAAGAAGGTTCGACAAAACTCGTCGGCGTTTTCACGACCGACACCGATCTGGTCATACGTCTGTGGGATCCGACCCTCGAACGCATGACCGGCCGCGCCGCACGTGATGTGGTGGGCAATTCTCTCACTGAAGCGGTGCCGCGAGTTTTGGAAAAGCGTCTGCTTGACCGGTTCGAGCGGTCTCTCAAGGAAGGTACGACCGAGATATTGGCCGCTGCTCTTCACGGGTTCCTCATTCCCTGCCCACCGCTCGAGGCATCAGAGTTCTTCACCGAGATGCGGCAGAACGTAAAGATCTCCCCGCTCAAACAGGAGTCGGGACCGACGGGCCTGATAGTTACCGTCGAGGACGTCACCCGCTCGCTGGATCGTAAGCTCGCGATCTCCGCCAAGCTGAAGCACGAGCAGAAAACCGTCAGGCTGGAAGGGGCCCGCGAGATCGCCGCTGAGGCCGGCCCGATCACCAGCGAGGCGGCCGCACCCATCATCAACGGTCTCGCCGATGAGGATTGGCGCGTCCGCAGAAGGCTGGTCGAAGCGATGGGTAAACGGGCCGCCCCGGACGCGATCGACGCCCTGTTAGGGGCTCTCAAGCAGCGCCATCTCGATTTCGCCACGGTCAATAGCGCCTTGCAGGTACTTAAGTCGACTAGCGTTGAGGTGGTGGAACCGCTCGTCGCGATGCTCACTTCCGAAGAAACCGATCTGCGAATGCACGCCGCTCTTGCTCTCGGCGAACTCGGTGACCGGTCCGCATCGCCGGCGCTCATTGCTTCTTTGGACGATGAGGATGTGAACGTCAGGTACCACGCGATCGAGGCCCTCGGGAAACTGAAAGCAGAAGACGCTGTCAGCCGGTTGGTCGAGACGGCGGAGCAGAAGGATTTTTTCTTATCATTCATCGCGCTGGAATCGCTCGCCGCGATCGGTGCGGCGGCCGAGGGAGAACGGATCTCCGAGTTGCTTCACGACGAAGTGCTCTGGGAGCCCGCCGCCCGTGCCCTTGCCGGTACCGGCGATCCCCAATACGCGTCTAAGCTTATCGCCCTCCTCGATCGGAATCAGGTGCCCGTATCGGTGGTTGCGGAACTGTTCGATCTGCTCCTGAAGCGGGACGGGAGAAAAACTGGCGCCGGACCCGAGGTCGACGCTGATCAGTTCGCACCTCTTAGTTCCAACGCGAAGACAAGATTGCTCGCTTCCCTCCGCACGGTTTCGAATAAGGGATCGGAACCGCTGATCTCTTTCGCGAGCCGATTCCCAGACGAGGATATTGCCGCCGCCTTGGCCGACCACCTCTATGACTCCGAACTCGAAGACATTATTGCCGGAGCTTTGCGTCGCCAGGGTTCTTCTGCAGTAACTCCCCTCTTGTCGAAACTGGTTTCATCGGAACCGCGAGTGAAAACTGTCGCCGCCAGGCTTCTCGGTGAACTCGGGGACCAGCGGGCCGTTGCGGAGCTGCTTCGTGTTATTGAACGTGATGACGGATCGGCGTCCGATGCGGCTCTCGCACTCGGGCGGATCGGCGGCAGTGACGCGTTTGGCCACCTGCTCAACTTAGTGGAGAACAGCGACGGCGACAAGCGGGCAGCCGCTGCAAAAGGACTTGCATTACTGAACGACCCGTCGGCGGAACTGCGCTTGGTGGAATTGTTGAAAGACCCTGACCCGACCGTTCGCAGCGCGGCCGTGGAAGCGTTTGGGAACATTGGCTCCGAACGCTCGGCGGAAGTGTTGATAGCCAGCTGCGACGACCCGGACGAAAACGTCAGAAAGGCCGCTGTGAAATGCCTCGCCTCCGTCGGTGGGCAGCCTGCGGAAGAGCGGCTCATTTTCTCGCTGAGGCACGACACGCCGCCCGTGCGCACCTCAGCTGCGGTCTCGCTCGGCGAGCGGCGCACCGACGCCAGTCGGGCCGCATTGGTGGAGGCTCTTGGCGACCACGACTCCTGGACGCGCTATTTCGCGATTCGCAGCCTGGCCAGGTACCGCGACGTTTCGTTGGCCGAACATATAGACAGGATCGCGAAATCCGACCCCGCGGAGCACGTGCGAATGGCCGCGATCGATGTACTTAACGAGCTAGGGATGTGACCCGGATGGACTTTGGAAACAGATCGTCGAACCCGCGGCCGGGAGCGGAAGTTCTTTTACGCGACCTCGTCTTCGAGAAGACGGGCCTCGTGTTCGAGGACTCCAA
>JAEZJR010000156.1 GCA_023415725.1 Acidobacteriota bacterium | reverse complement strand
GAACGCATCAAGACGGTGCGGTCGGTCGGATACATTTACACGCTCGTATGAAGCTTTTCTTCAAGATCTTCCTTTGGTTCGTTGCCGCGATCGCGATCAGCAGCTTCGTCATCTATTTCGTCACCCGAACCTTTCAGACCGAGCCGCTGATGAGCCGGTTCCAGCGGAATACGCGGAACCAGATGGTGATCTACGGCGGTACAGCGACACAGATCGCCCGAGCCGAAGGTGAAGAGGGCCTTTTGACGTATCTCAACCGGCTCCAGGGACAGGATAACAGCAGAAAAGTAAATGTCGTCGAGCGCGACGGCCGGGTGTGGTTCGGGGGAGAGGGCGACATCCCGAACGCCGGCGAGATAATCAACCGCACACTCGAGAGCGGAAACGAAGAGATCGACTTTTCGGCGGAAGAGCGGTCGCTCGGTGCCGCGCCGATCGAGTTTCCGGACGGCCGTCGCCTTGTGCTGCTTTTTCAATGGGAACGCGGAACGCCGACGTCATTGTTCTGGGGCTCGCCGCTGGCTTATTTTCGTCTCGGGGGCGTATTCCTCTCGGGCCTGATCTTGTGCTACCTGCTCGCCCTCTATTTAACGTCACCGATCAGAAAACTCCGTGAAGCGACGAACCGCCTTGCCGAGGGGGACCTTTCCACACGCGTCGCCCAAAAGGTCGGTCGCCGTCGGGATGAGATCGCCGACCTCGCAAGAGATTTCGATTCGATGGCGGAACGCATCGAGTCGCTCCTGCTCTCACAACAACGACTGACGCGCGACATTTCGCATGAACTTCGTTCGCCGCTCGCACGCATGAACGTGGCGCTCGAGATCGCCAAGAATAAAGCGACGCCGGAGATGGCACCGCAGCTGCAGCGCATCGAGAATGAGTCCCAGCGGCTCAACGACATGATCTCGCGGCTGCTCACGCTTTCGAAGCTGGAGTCTGGCTCACAGGATTTCGAGCGGTATGACATCAACCTTAAAAACCTCGTCGAGCAGGTCGCTGCGGATGCAGATTTCGAGGCGGCCGCCAAGAAACGCTCGGTCAAAGTGGTCCGCGCGGACGACTGCCGTGTGAAGGGAAGCGACGCTCTCTTGCGAAGCGCCGTTGAGAATGTGCTCCGCAATGCGGTCCGTTATACGAAAGAAGGTACCGCTGTCGAAGTGTCAATATCGAACGGCGACGACAAGGCTCGGATCACTGTCCGCGACCACGGCGAGGGCGTTCCCGAGAGCGAATTGGCGAATCTTTTCAAGCCCTTCTACCGCGTCGGAGAAGCTCGCGACCGTGGTTCGGGTGGAACAGGACTGGGACTAGCGATCGCCGAACAGGCCGTTCGTCTACATAAGGGGTCGATATCCGCCAAAAACGAAAACGACGGCCTGGCCGTCGAGATCGTGCTGAATTGCGTTGGAAAAAGCGGCGGTGCGAAGTCCGCCGCGAAGAACTAAGGATTCCGTCGCGCGTCCTTGAAGGACTTAATAGATAGGATCACGAAAACCAGGCAGACGAGCGCCATCGCGAGTTGCGAAAGTACCGCCGGGCTCATCGTCAGTTCGCTTAACCTCATCACAAGCCGTCCGGCGGTCAGCAGAAAACCGATCAGTGCGATGAGCACCGCGGCATGCATCAAATGCTTCCGCAAACCCTCGCTCGACCTTCCGATCGCCCCAAGCACGGCCAGAGCCACGCCGAAGAACGCCGGGATCAGAGCGGTGACGCTCGCATGCCCGGTCGCCTGGCCATTCACATACCCTGCCACCCCGATCAGGATCAGGATAATTCCGCAGATAATTGCAGTCGTAGTCATATCTTTATTAACCGATAGCTTATCAGATACGCAAACCTTAACCGAATCGCTTAGAGCTTCGCTATGAACTCCTGAAGCTTCACGGCGAGCTCCGGATCGAGCGGTTTGAGTGCGTTGTACTCGGCGGTCGCGAGCACTTTGTTTTTCTGGTTGTAATAGACGAGTCCGAGTCCGTAATGACCGGGTGCGTTTTTCGGATCAAGCTGCAGCGTACGTTTGTACGATGCGACAGCGAGGTCATACTGCCTCGAGTTCAGATACGCATCGGCGAGGTACAGGTGCGCGGTCGCGAAATTCGGCGAAAGCTCGGTAGCTCGTTTGTAGTGAGGCACCGCCTCAGCCCACGAGCCGCGATTGTAGTACGCACTCCCAAGCCCGAGGTGAGTGCTGGCTTCTTTCGGGTCGAGCTTCAAAGACTCGTTAAATGCAACGACCGCCTTGTCGTATTCCTTCATCCCAACGTAATTGTCGCCTATCTTCTTGTAAGCGTCCGCGAGGTCGGGCTTCACTCTGACCGCTTCCAGTAAGTATTCCAGAGACTTTTGCCGATCCTTGCGGTTGTAGTAGATGCGGCCCAGCTCATAATGCGCATAGCCGTTATTTATGCCAAGGCCGATCGCCGTTTCGAGAGACTTTATCGCCTCATCGTCCCGCTTCAAAGCGATGTAGTTCAGAGCAAGGCGGTAGTGGGCGTTCGGGTTTTTGGCATTCGCCGCAATAGAACGCTGGAACGAAACGATCGAGTTGTCGTATTTCCTTTGACGGTAATGTGCAACGCCCAACTCATAATGAGCGCTCGCGTTCGTCGGCTCAAATTCGAGTACCTTCTGGTACGCGGCGACCGCTTCGGCGTAACGGTTCGAATCGTCGAGAGCGTTCCCGAGCTGTATATACGCCTTGGCGTAGTCGGGTTTTAGCCTAACGGCACTTTGGAGAGCGGAGATCGAGTCGTTCAGACGGCGAAGGTTGTAGTAGCTAAGCCCGAGATTGTAATAGGCCGTGTAATTTCCCGGAGCCATCGCGACGACCCGGCCGAACGTGGCGGCGGCCTCGGTGTATTGCTTCTTTTCGAATTGTTCTACGCCGGTCTTGAACAGTTCGTCGGCGTTAGCGGGCGGCTGGGCCGGCACCGCAAAAACAAAACACAAGGTAACAATTAGGCCTGGCAAGACCTTATGGAGATCAAAGTAGATTCGCTTACGCATACGGGGACTCCGGCAAAGGGTGAATCGCGGGAACCGTCTGATTTTCCTGCAATACACTCTCAAACACAAGAGCCTTTAGCTGGCGACGAGATCACCGGGAAGCCGCTTGCGCCGCTGCGGCATCTAAACCGTACAAAGATGAAGGCGGCGATCATCATGCTTCTGTTGCTTCTTGGCGTGTTTCTTCTGGTGAACAACGCGCCGGAGGATTCATTCGTGGGCGAGCTGGGTGATTCGGCGGCACGGCCTTTTAGATACGCTTCATTGCTCGCTAAGGAGCCGGAGGAGAAGATCAACATTCCGATTCGCGGCCTTAAACGCAGCCAGATCGCGAATACATGGGGTGCACCTCGCGGCACCGATCGCACGCATCAGGGGCAGGACCTTTTCGCTCCGCGCGGAACGCCGGTCTATTCAGCGACGGAGGGTTACATTTGGCGGATCGGCGAGAACGCCTTGGGCGGAAATACGGTCTGGGTCATCGGGGCCGGCGGGCGGGTCTATTATTACGCCCATCTGGACCGGTATGCTGAGGATCTGGAGGTGGGGGACGCCGTTACGAATGATACGGTCATCGGCTACGTAGGAACGACGGGCAATGCGAAGGGGACGCCGCCGCATCTACATTTTGGAGTTTACACATCCGGCGGAGCGATCAACCCTTTAGAGCTTTTTTAGGCTCGCTGCGCATCTCGGCGATCATCTCCTCGATCTGCCCACGTACCTCGTCCATGACGGCGTCGTAAACCGCCGTACGGTTCTGCGGGTTCGGCAGCCTGCTCGCTACATTCGCCGCAATTACCGGCTCGCCGACCTTGATCTTCACCTTTCCGGGCCGAATGCGCATCGACCGCCGCCCCCAAACTTTATAAAGTCCGTCCATCGCGACCGGGTAGATCGTGAGGTCGAGTTCGGTGGCGAGAATCGCCGCCCCGTTCTTGAACTCATGCAGAAGTCCGTCGAAGGCGCGTTCGCCCTCCGGGTAGATGTTCAGCACCATCCCATGCCTCAGCCCGATCGCCCCGGCCTTCATCGCCCGAAGCAGTTGAGTGTCCTGATCTATCGGTACCACGCGCAGCATCCTCGCGACGAACCGCATGAACGCAGATTCGAAAAAGAACTTAGCACCGACATGGAAAATGCTGTTGAAGAGCGAGTAGGAATAGTTAGAACAGAGGACGAACGGGTCAAGGAAACTTTGGTGATTGGGTGCGATAAGGAAGGGTCGTTCCGACCGGTTCAGTTTTTCGATCCCCTCGACCTCGAGGCGCATGAACACGCGGCAAAACAAATTGAAGCAGCGATAAACGATGAACGCGAACGTGATGAAAATCGGCCGGTTCTTTAAAACCGCTGTCACTTCTGGTAGACCGTCATCGGCTTCCTTCAGTATCTTGCCCCAATTGAGGTCGGCGTTGACGGCCGTCTCGCCGTTTGCCGCCGCTTGTCCCAACGGCGTCTGGCCAACTAACTCTACAACGTCGGCGATCTTCAATGCGGCGGCTGCCTGTTCGGCGGTGAACTCGGTCTGGAACGCGCTCTCCAGTGCAGCGAAGACCTCAGCACGGGCTAGTGAATCGAGGCCGAGATCGATCTCCAGGTTCATCTGCGGGTGGATGTCCTCGACGTCCTTCGCGTGGTACCTGACAGCATCGACCACCGCGTGGCCGACGTTCGTCGCTAGCAGTGCTTTGTCTTCGGTTGAGAGCACCCAGGACTTCTTCTCTGGAAGCCCTGTCGTGACCTCGCCGCTCTCGATCTGTTTCTTCAGCTCGAAACGTTTGATCTTTCGGGTGGCGGTTCGCGGGAGCGGTTCTGTTCGGACGATGTAATCGCGGACGCGTTGATATTCGGGGAGCTCTCGGCCGAGATTGTCCAAAGCGTAACGGACGGCCTCACGCGAATTCGGAAGTTTTGCGGCTTTGAGGTATTCGAAATCGGGAACGACGACGGCGACGAGTTTCTCGGCTCCCGCCCGGGCTTCCGATGCGTCCGCGACGCCAAGTATCGCTAACTCTTCGACCTCGGGAGCCTTCAGGTAATGCACCTCCAGGTCTTCCGGGTGGACGTTCTTTCCCGATGGCAGAACGATCACGTCCTTTTTGCGGCCGACGATGTGCAGGTGGCCGTCCTTATCGATCCGGCCGAGATCGCCCGAGCGGAACCATCCATCCTCCGTGAACGCATCTGCGGTCGCTTCCGGATTGCGGTAGTAGCCCTTGAAAACGATCTCACCGCGGATCAGGACCTCACCGACGCCCTGAGCATCCGGTTCGTCGAGCTTAATCTCGGCGCTGGACATCGGTTTGCCGACGGAGCCGATCCGGTTGTCGTCGGCGTAGGTCGCGGTTGCTGCCCCGCTCGTCTCGGTCAGGCCGTAACCCTGGATGATCGTGAAGCCGAGCTTATGAAAGTCGATCGCGACGTCCTCATCGAAGCGCGAGCCCGCGGATATTGCCAGCCGTAGATCCCCGCCGAACGATTCGTGAACCTGACCGAACATCTTTGGGCCGAGATTGACGCCGAGCGTGTCCCGAAGTATCCCGTTCGTCGCCAACATTGTTTTGAACAACGCCTGGACCGCCGCCGGCTTGGCCTCGACCGCGTCGAAGATCTTTTTGTGAAACAGGTACCAGAGCCGAGGGACCGTGGTAAGGATGGTCGGCTTGAATTCCTTCAGAGCGCTGCTGAGTTCGGCCGGTGAGAGTTCCTTCAGGTACCCGACCTCGCATCCGTAAGTGGTCGACACCCATAGGTTCACGATCTGCAGGTATGCGTGAAACAGCGGGAGCAAGCTGAGGATCTTTTCTTTATCGCTAAGTTCGAGGACGTTGTTGATGCCGTCGAGTTCGGCGTCGATATTTCCGTGGCTCAAGGGAACGCCTTTCGGAGTGCCCGTCGTGCCGCTGGTGTATATCAGCAGCGCGATGTCGTCGCCTGCGGGTTTGGGGATCTCTTGGGCGAAGCTGTCGGGATATTCTGTCGCGGTCCAGGAACGGAACGATTCGTTGACGCCGGCCGCTCCGTTCGGCTTTCCATTGCCACTCGTAGGCGGCGAGAGATCCCAGGCGACCGTCCTGAGGCTGCGGCCAAGGCGTTCCTGGATCTGGCCGAATTTTTCAACCATTTCCGGGCCGATAAATGCGAGCTTCGCTTCGGAATTGTCGATGAAGTTGGTGAGCGTTTCGATCTCGCCGTGCGGGTCCATCGGGACGCACACGGC
>JAEZJR010000137.1 GCA_023415725.1 Acidobacteriota bacterium | reverse complement strand
GTGCCGATAATCATATAGACCGCTATTCGCAGCCTTGACCGAAATTTCCGGGAGAAAATTGCGTGTGACCTGAACTCTTAGTTTGTCGGAAGTGACAACAAAGTTGTAGCCTAAGCCTCGTTTCCTGTCAAGTTAACCGAAATTTAAGATCGATCAATGTCATTTTCTAGCTTATCAGCGGACGTGTCTGGCACTTTGTCACGACCGCTTGGGTTATATAAATTCCCCTTATGGCACCATGTCCACACGCCAATCAAGCGGCGGCGGCCCCGAATTTCTTGGCGAGCACCAGCCCGATCGCGCCTCTAAGAGTCGGGGCATCGCCCAGCGATGACGGCAGCAAAACCGGGTGCGGAAGGCCCGCCAGTGTATTTCGTTCCGTCACGTGATTGAGCTGCTCCGAAACGAGGTCCCAGGCTTTGGTTATCCGTCCGCTCACCACCACGACTTGCGGACTTAGGCCGACGATCAAGTTGGAGATACCATTACCGAGATACTTGACCGTAGTACGTAATGCCTCCGTCGCATGTTTCTCACCGTTCACAGCGAGCTCTACAAGATCACCGATCTCGACCGTTCCCCGTTTGAGCGATTCCCTATCAAGCAAACTTCGATAACGAGCCGCGAAGGCCTTTTCGGACGCATAAGCCTCCCAACATTCGCGACTTCCGCACGAGCATTCAACCGGAGCATCATCGCCGGCGATCATGTGGCCGAATTCTCCGCCCGCCCCCTTCTCTCCGCGATATATCTGACCGTCGAAAATGATCCCGGTACCGATACCTTCACTAACCAAAACCATCAAAAAAGTATCGGTTTTACGAACCATTTCGTTGCCGAACCATAGTTCCGCCAGCGCCGTCGCGTTCGCGTCGTTCTCTACTGTGACACGTGAGCCGGTCGCTTCCTCGATGCGTGTACAGATATCCCAGTTTCGCCAGTCAAAATATGGAACGTGGAACACCTCCCCGGTGCGTGAGTCCACCAATCCAGGAACACTGAAACCGATCTCTAGCCCGCCGTTCCCGTTCGTTCGCGCCACGCGGGTCACCCGATCGAGGATCTGCGCAGTCATGAAATCTACGTCCGGCGACGTCGAAAACGTTTCTTTTTCCAGAATGTTCCCTGCGAGGTCAGCGACGGCGATCGTTGTTGTTCGAGGGGTGAGGTCGATCCCGATCGCTGAAGGTTCCCCGGTCTTAAGTTTGTACAGCCTTGGTTTGCGCCCGCCGGTCGAAACCCCTTCGCCGATCTCCATGATCGTGCCGTCAACCAGTAGATCGTCGACGATCACCGAAACAGTGGAGCGGTGGAGGTCGGTCTGTCGGGCGATCTCCGCGCGGGAGATGGGAGATCGATCGCGCACGTAATTGAGTACGATCTGTCGGTTGATATCGCGGATCGTGTCGACCCGCGCGATCTGGTTCTTCGCTTTTTGAAGGTTAATCCGCTTCATCGAATCGGGGAATTGTCCCCATGCGAAACTTATACTTTGTTGTGGCTACCGACAAATGTTTTAATCTGAAACGGATTTTAAATCAAATGAGCAGGTTAGAAATTTTTATTGGCAAGGTATTTTGAGGATTGATCAATGCAAACAAGTCACCTAAGTCCTGTGAAATCCACGCTCGATATCTTTCATCGTGAGTCGCAAGATCACGGGCCTACCGTGCGGGCAAGTGGTCGGCGACGAGGTTGTTAGCAGTCGGCCGATCATCCATTCCATCTTTTCTGGCGTAAGAGGCATGTTGATCTTTACCGCGGCCTTGCAAGCAAGGGATGCTGCGATGTCGTCACGCAGAGTTGCGCGGCCGCTGCCCCGTTTATCAATCTCGACGTTGTCGAGGATCTCTGCGAACAGGTTCCGGGCCTCCGACGGCGGGAGATCGGTCGGTATTGATTTGATCGCTACGGTGCGGCCCGACAGTTTCATCACGCCGAACCCAACAGCCGCAAGCTCTTCCTCGACGATCTGAAAAGCCTGGCTTTGTGCCGGCGTAAGGTCGAACGTCTCTGGCAAAAGCAGGTTCTGCGACTCAACCCCGCGTTCAGTCTCCTTTCGCCGGAATTTGTCGAAGAGTATCCTTTCGAGCGCCACGTGCTGATCTATCAACAAAAGGCCCTCATCATCAACAGCAATGATGAAACTCTCGTGGAGTTGCCCGATCGGGCGGATCTTTCCGCCGGATACGTTCTCCACCTCCGCTGATCTCACGAGATGCTCTGCCGAATTTACCGGCGGAAGGTCAAGGTAATCAGGTCGCGGAGCAACCGGTTCGGTGACGATCTCCGAAACAATTCCTTCCCTTTCCACCTTGACCGCGGCTGCTTTTTCGAATGCTTCCGCAAAATTGGCAAGCTTATCGTCAGGGTGGGCGGGATACGCTTGGGCGCCTCTATCTGGAGCTTTCGAGAGGTTCTCAATTGCAGATGCTGCCTGTTCGATCGCATAATCCGGCTCAAAGCACAGTGGGGGTTCCGGCTGGGCAAATTCCATCCTGGCCTGCTCAAGTTCTACGATGGCGGGAACTGCAGGCTCTAATCTGGTCGCAGGCACTGGAGCGGCCACTGGTTCAGCCTTCTCGGCTACGATTCCAGCCATCGCTAATGCCTCCCTTATGGCCTCGGCGATCACGTCCTTGACCGCTTCGTTTCGGCGGAACCGGATTTCCGTTTTGGCGGGGTGCACGTTCACGTCGATCTCCTCGAGCGGAACTTCAAGAAATAGGAACGCGACAGGATAAACCCCATGCGGTAACACGGACCGGTACCCCTCAAGCAACCCGCCGGCAATCGACTTGTCCCGAACGAACCGCTGATTCACGAAGAAATATTGCGAATCCTTGTTCGTCCGACGCTCGCGAGGCGCTGATATGAACCCGGTGACCTTAGCGACGTACTCGCGTCCACCGGTAACCGGCAAGAGGCTATCCAGCAAGCCGCCCCCGAATATCTGAAATGCCCTTTCCCTAAGATCTCGAGCAGGGGAAACACGCACTACTTCCCTACCATTGCTTGTCAGCAGGAAAGCGATCTCCGGATGAGCAAGGGCGTAATGCGTGACGATGTTCGCGAGGTGGTAATTCTCTGTCGCTTCCGACCGCATGAACTTCCGCCTCGCCGGCGTATTGAAGAACAGGTCGCGGACGGAGATGGTCGTACCCGTGTCGCGCGGCGCATCCTTGACGTCTAGCAGCCTCCCGCCCTCGATCACCACCTTTGTCGCCGCGATCTCTGACTCGACCTTCGTGACGAGCTCGACCTTTGCCACCGACGCGATCGAAGCCAGAGCTTCGCCCCGGAACCCGAGTGTCCCGATCGCACCGAGGTCATCGAGCGTCCGTATCTTCGATGTCGCGTGCCGTTCGAACGCTAATATCGCATCGTCGCGGAGCATCCCTTCCCCGTCGTCCGTCACCCGCATCAGGCGGCGTCCGCCAAGTTCGATGTCGACGGTTATCCGCTTCGCTCCGGCGTCGATCGAGTTCTCAACAAGCTCCTTAATGACAGATGCCGGGCGCTCGACGACCTCGCCGGCCGCGATCTGGTTCGCAAGAGTGTCGGGAAGGACGCGGATCTTGTTCATTAGAGGTAGATGAGGCGGTGTCCTGCGTCGTCCAGGTCGGTAGCCTGATAGACCCAGTCTATGAAGTTGGTGCCATACCGGTTGATGAAATCGCCAACGTTCAGCGAACGCTCCTGCAAGGATCCCGCGGGAAGAAGGGACGAGAACATCGATTCGATCCTGCGGTGGATCGTCTCGTCCTTGCGCACCTGCACGTTGTGGAATTTCTTCCGGAGCGCCGCGATGTGGTAAAGGATCTTTCTCCTCCGCTTCGCGAGGTTCTCCACTAGCGTCGGATCTATCCCAGACAAGTTTTCATCCAACCGGTGCAGCTCCGTATTTATCCGCTCCTCCACATCAGCGAAGAGCATGGCCGAATCTTTATTCAGGTATTGTTCGACGATCCCGGGCAAAAGGTTTTCGAGTCCGGCGAAAAGGTCGGTGAACTCCAATCCGTAATGGGCCATCGTCTTCGCGTGCTTCGTCTCGATCACCGAGAAACTCTGCCGATGAAGTATCGGCGTGACCGGCCGCCCGAGTATCCGATAAACTTCTCCGCTCTGTGCGAAGTATGCGATCTCCGCAGCTCCGCCGAAGTAACATACCGTAGGGAGGATGTAGTCCTGTACAACCGATCTAAGCACTACGCTCGGCGAAAACCGATAAGGCTCGTGGGCGGCGATCTCCGCAAGTTCGTGCAGCGTGAATTCGCGAGTTCCGTCTTTCGTTCTGAACGTACCTTCTTTGCTTTTCTTGAGCGAGTTTCGCGTGTCGTCGCGTGCCTGCCAGAAGAGCGGAAAGTAATCGTCCCCGATCAGCACCTGCGCCGTGTAACCTTCCGATTCGAGCAACCGGCTGCGCTTTTGAAGTGCCGATACGATCTCGGAGCTCTTGTTGATCGCCTCGACGTAAACCGGGGCGGCGAGTTGCTTGAGAGCGTTATTCAGCGGGCACAAAATTATCAACCCGTGCTTACCCAACAATCGTGTTAGTAGAACGCCGAAAGCATCACCGAAATACTCCCCGGAACGCCAGCTTTCCGTGATCAGTGATCTGAGTTCATCTGTGAATTCGGTTGGGATTATGCCCCGGAAAAGCTCGTCGATCGTCTCGTCGATCGAATCATCAAGTTTCACGTAACCGACAGGCAGATTCTCGTAGCATCGCTTCGGCTCGTTGCTAAGTGTGAGAACGTCACCCTTTTTGCCGATGAACGAAGTGTGAGATACCTCTTCGAAGTCGTGGTCCTCGGTAGCGACCCAGAACACCGGCACCGCCTTGAATCCACGTCCGCGGAGGCAATCCACCATCCTGATGGCGGAAAGGGCTTTGTATATCGTGTATAGCGGCCCGGAGAATAGTCCCGCCTGCTGCCCGGTTACGACGGCCACAGTATCGTCCTCGCGAAGCAGCTTTATATTCTCCAGCGTCTTCTCGCTGGCACCGAACTTTTTGTTAGTTTCCTCGAGAGCGTCGCAGAGCAGTTGCCGATCAGCCTTGTAATTCGATAATACTTCGGGGATTCGGTCGGATATTTGAGTGTGCGAACGTACGGCGTTGGGGTAAAAGCGCCGCAGTGATTCGGGGTCGTTCTGGTACTCGATGAACAACCTGGATTGCCCCGGGATCTCGGAAAATGGAAGACTCTCCGCACGGATCGTGATGTTACCCTTGGGGCCTGGACAGTCGATTTCTTTGCTCACGCGTTTCGGGCTCCTGAAGATTCCGATTATAGAGTCCGAATGTGAGAGTGCAAAATACAAAATCAATGCGGGCCTAGGGAACTGTTCCCTAAGCCCGCATATACAAATAAAACTAAACGAATCTAATTTCCGTCGTTGGAAGGGGTATGCTTCGCAGCCGCCTCTATATTCCGCTCGATCCGGTACACACCTGAGCTGTGCGTGCCTGCGTACATCCGCTTAGGATCTTGCGGATCGAACACAAGCGACCAAATGCGGCGGCTCGGGAGCTTCAGGTCCTTCGAATCGAACCGTTTCCATTTCATCCCGGCGTCTTCGGAAATGAATATCCCGCCGTCATTTTCCAAAGCACTGGCGATGATGATGGTATCGGGCTCGTTCGGGTCGATCAGGATCGAGGTGAAGTTCCCGAGCGGGAGCCCACCGCCGCGCCGGGTCCAAGTTCTGCCGCCATCGCGGCTTAGATAAAAACCGTGGATCGTTCCGACATATACGTAGTTCGGACGCTTCGGGTCCGTCGCGATAGAACTAACGGGGATCCCCTCTGGCGTCGCGTTAACTGCCGACCACGATTTACCGTCATCGGTTGAGACGAGAACTCCCGAACGGGCAGTTCCCACCCACATCGTTCCGGGAACGAGCGGTGTAGAGTGGATCACGAAAACGCTGTCGTCTTTCCCTTCACCAAAGGTGAGCTTCTCCCAGCCCTTTGTAATGTCGTATGTGCGATAAAGGCCCTTGTCGGTACCGGCCAGTATGCCCGATTTTTCATCGTTGGTGAAAGCAAGCACCCGCACGGATTCCGCCAAAACGGGAATGAGTTTCGGCCCTTCGGGTTCCGCGGGAGCGGCGGCCTTCTTCGCAACTGGTACCGGCTTTTTTGCCGCGGCTTTTCCTCTGACCGGCGCCTTTTTCGCCGGTGCTTTCGGCGGCGCGATCAAAGTCCAGTTAACGCCCCGGTCAGTGGATCTGAAGATTCCCCGATTGGTCCCCAGGTACATCTGGCTCGGGTTCAAACGGTCCTGAAGCACGGTAAAGGCAGCATCGCGGTTAATATCGAGCCCCTTCGCCTGCGTCCAGTTCTGCCCGCCATCCTCACTGTAGAAGAAGAATCCTCCGCTCGACGACGTGTTCATCGTCGTGGCGTATAGGCGGTCCGGATGCTCCACATCCGGCGTGATCGAATAGGTAAAGCGGCTGGTGAAGCTCGTGTTCGTCGGCGTGAAATTGCGTCCGCCGTCGTTCGAAACCATCACGCCGTAATTGTTTGTGGCTATGTAAACGCGGTCCGGAGCGCTCGGATGAACAGCGATCTTATTGATCTCCAGCGCCCTCGAAGTAGAGAGCGACCAAGACTTCCCGCCGTTAACGCTCATCCAGAAGCCCTCTGTCGTTCCAGCGAAGAGCGTGCCCGGCCTTGAGGGGTGTTGAACGATATCGCGGGTCCGGCGCGACTGCCCCGGAATGCCCTGGATCTTACGCCAGGAGTCGCCGCCGTTCAGCGATTCGTAAATTCCGCTACATGCAGAAGCGATGACATGGTTGTTGTTTTCCGAGTCGATCGTGATGGCGAAGATATCCGAATCATCGATCATCCCGGTCTTTATCAAACGCCAATTTTTGCCGTTATCGGTAGATTTATATGGACGCCAAGTCGTTCCGGCGTAAAGGGTGTTGGGATTCTTCGGATCCACGGCGAAAGAGTTGATGTCGAGGGGCATGGTCGCGGACTCGATCCGGCTCCAATCGTCACCGGAATCCTTCGACATCCACACACCATCCTTCGTTCCGATGTAAAGGACGTTCGGATCCGTTTCCGATTGCGACATCGCGTGGATCGCCTGTTCACGCAGTTGCTTTGATTCTCTCCAGGTAACACCGCCATCCGTAGATTTGAAGAAACCGCCCGGTAGTTTGCCCCGGTGACCTGAGGCATATAGCACGTTCGAATCGCGACTGTCGACGAATAACTGGTCAAGCACCAGCATCGGTTTCTCGAAGCTAGCCAAAAGCCGCCAACTCGCCCCGGCGTCCGTTGAGACGTGCACCTGCCCGTCCATCGTACTGATATAGACCTTGTCCTTGTTGCGAGGGTCTATCGCGATCGAACGGACGTCGCCGCCGTTCGGGCCGAGCACCTGCCAAACCGACTTATTTTCAGCATCCGTGAAGCGGTTGCCACTGTCCCACGCTGCGGCTACAGGCACGCAAATGAAGGAGATGGCCAGGAAAGAAGCGATTAAGGATTGCAAAATGCGATGACGGATCAGATCGAGCATAAGACTACGTTCCGCTGAGGTTTGAATTCCAATTGAAACCGGTAAACGACACATTTCAGATGACGAAATGACGTCCGGTGTTGGCAAATATTAGTTCTTAGGAAGTTTCGGACCGGGAGACCAAAATGAGTCTACCGACATTCTTACAGAAACAGGTAGTTAATGCAATACTTTAAGTTTAACGAAATAAAATATCCCAGAAATGTTAAAAGGCCCGCCTTCACGGCGGGCCTTTCCATGTTCACATCATTAGATGTGAAGCGACTACGGGGTCGGGTTATCGGCACCCGGCGGTACACGATAGAGCCTGGTGGTCGGTTCACCGCTCGGTGAAGCACCGCCGTTAACTATCGTGATGCGGCTCGGGTCGAAGTTACGGAACGAGATGTGGTTCCTGATCAGGCGTTCACGTGCCGTGATCTGGGCCGGCGTACCGTAATTGATGATATAGCCCTGCTCACCCGGACGGTTCGACAGTTCTGCGAAGAACGTGTCAAGACGTCCGCGGATGTCATCGTTCGGCAAGCGACCGAATTCATCGATCTGCTCAGCCTTCGGCTTCTCCGCGACACCACCCCTCTCTGTGAGGGTTGCCGGGCAGCCGCAGGTCGGCAAGCCACCAAGTTCGACCGTTGCAGTCACCGTCTGGCCAGCCATCTCCGGAGTCGTGCGAACCACGATACTCGGAGTACCCTGTCCGGACTCGATCGTGCCGTTGTCAACCGACCAGTTGTAGGTGATCGGGCCAGGCTGCGTTCCGCCGGAAGCAGTAACCGTGAAGGTCATCGTCTCGCCCGGCTGTGTGATGCCCGTCGGTCCCGTGATAGAAGTGCTCGGGCATTCGCAAACCTGAACACAGTCGCATTCCGCAACCGTGATGGTCTGAGTTTGCGTCTGGCCGCAGAGTCCGCAACCGTCATCGACGCCTGCCGTGATCGTGTAGGTTCCCGGTGCAACACCGCTGAGGTCCCACGTAACGCTCGCACCGGTCCCGACAATACGTCCGCCCGAAACGGTGTAGTTGTAAGTCAACACATCGTTCTCGGGGTCGACAGCGGTCGTCGTAACCGTGATCGAGGTGCTTTCGTTACAGGTCTGGCCTTCACGCGGCTGGAAGCCCGGTTGGCATCCACCCTTGATCTCGGTGTCGCTCAGGCTGACAGCCGTTACGTTCGCCGGTTTGTTGACGATCTCAGCCTGACGCTCGTTGCGACGGCCGATGAACGCCTGGAAGAAGAAGCCGTGCGGGTCGCTCGACGGACGGAAGCCCAGCGGAGCGCCACTGTAGGTGTTGGTCGCAACCTGGAACCCGTTCACACACGGACCGATCGCTGCCGGGGCCGTGGTCGGGGCCGTGAAGCAAGGAACGACCGCGGTGACCGTAGTGGTATCGTCGTTGAAGCTGTCAAGATCCTGCTGGTTAAAGTGGTAACGGTAACCTGCGCTGAACCCAACCCAACGTGCGGGGAAAACGCGAACACCGATCAAACCCTCATAAGGATTGTTCTCAAACACGTTCGGCGTGCGGCCGCCCACATAACGGGTGTGACGGAACTCACCGATCGGCTGGAAGTACTTGTTGACCGGGAAATCCGTACCGATCGAGAGAAGCAGTTCGTCCGGACGATCAAGAATCGTCACATCCTGTCCGAAGAGGTCGCTCTTCACATCAGCGTTCCAGTGGTAACCGACGTTAACCGCAATGTTCCACCACGGTCGAACGCGCCCGTCAAACGCGCCGGTCACGAGGATATCGCCGCGCGACCATTTACCGCCCGGGCTCGCCCCACGCTGGAGCTGGTTGAAACCGGCAAAATCATCGGCGTCATCCATGTAGAAACGGTAAGCACCGACGAGAGCGATGCCCCACCAGTCGTTTACGTCGTTGATACGCCACTTGGCACCCGCCGTCATCGTGTTGAACGCGGACTCACCATACGTCCTGTTGATGAACGGAGCGTCCGGCAGATAACTGGGAGCAAGCGTGAACGAGGTCGGATAAATGACACCCTGCGTACAAGCTCCAGTCTGTCCGCTTGAACATGCCGTCCGAAATACGATACCCGGAAGGATGCTGCCGTAGACCGAACCTAGGCCCGGGAAATTGTCAGCAGCCCCGCCAGCAGTAGCAGCTCCGATAGTCGGGATCCCGACGAAGCCGAATCGCGAGCCGACCGGGGCATTGGCCGGGAAACCGAAGTTACCGGTCGAACCACCCACGAACGGGTACTGCACGCACGGTGCGGTCCCAGCCGGGCG
>JAEZJR010000127.1 GCA_023415725.1 Acidobacteriota bacterium | reverse complement strand
GTCCTAAGCAAAAGGGGAATATTAACAAAAACGTGGGGCAATGAAAAGCGAACCGGGCCGTTTTCCGGCTATGTTCGCGATCGCTGATCGAGCGGAATCGGCCGCAACTGTAGGTCACAACTCCCTTTATGCTCAGTAAAAATTCGAGATTTCGGACCCGTATTCAGGGAGAATTCGCCGACGGCGGGCTAGCTATTTTGGCGTTCGACTGCGAGGACGCCGGGGAGCTTTTCGATCGAACTGATAACACGGTCGAGGTGCTTTTTGTCGTAGACCTCGACGGTGACCTCTATGAAACCGCGATCGTCGCGCGAGACCTTTGCCCGGGCGTCGCGAATGCCGGTCTTGATCTCCGCGATCGCGTTGGTGATGCTAGCAAGCATACCGGTGCGGTTCTCGGTGGTCACCAGGATTGAAACGGACTGGATCTCTTCCTTCTCGTTCTTTGCCCAATCCACCTCGACGATGCGGTCCTTGTTGATCATCAACTGCCGCACGTTCTTGCACTTCTTGTTGTGCACAACGATCCCCTTTCCGAGCGAGATGTATCCGATGATATCCTCGCCGCGGAGCGGGTTGCAGCATCGGGCGCGGGTCGTGAGCAGATTGTCGACCCCCTTGACAACGATCGCGTCCTCACCGAGGCCAATGAATTTCTTTACGGCCTTGAGCCCGGTTTGGATCCTTGTCTCTTCGCGCTTTTCCGGGTCGAGCTCGGCGAATTTCTCGGCTCCCAGGAATTTCTGAAGGACGTTGCGCGGAAGCGTCTTGCCGTAGCCGATCGACGCAAGAAGATCGTCTGCTCGGCTGAGGCCGTATTCGTTGGCGATGCGCTTAAGCTCGTTCTCATTGGCAACGAGTTTCTTATTTGCCACGCGGAAACGGTCGGATTCCTTTTCCAGCAGCTTTCGGCCGATCTCGATCGATTCGGACCGCTGCTGTTCGCTTATCCAGTGGCGGATGCGGTTGCGTGCCTTTGCCGTGACCACATAATTGAGCCAATCGCGCGACGGCTTGGAGTTCGGCGTCGTCATTATCTCGACGACATCTCCGTTCTGAAGTTCGGTTCGCAAGGGGACGATACGCCCGTTTATCTTTGAACCGGTGCAAGCGTCGCCGACCTCGGAGTGTATCGCGTAAGCGAAATCAATGGGAGTCGAGCCCTTTGGAAGTTCGATCACCTTTCCCATCGGAGTGAAGGTGTAAACGTCCTTCGGGTAAAGGTCGAGCTTTAGCGACTCGATGAAGTCCTCGGAATCTTCCTCGACGTGCGAGGTTTCGACGAGCGGGAGCAGCAGCTTTTCCACCGTTTTGCGAAGCTCGTCGAGGGATTCGTCTTCATCGGAGGAACCGAGTTTCTTCTCTTTGTACTTCCAGTGCGCAGCGACGCCCTCTTCGGCGATATGGTGCATCTCTTCTGTTCGGATCTGCACTTCGAAGGGTTGCCCGCCGTCGCCGATGACGGAAGTGTGGAGCGACTGGTAAAGGTTGTCACGCGGGATAGCGATCCAATCCTTGAACCGCTCGGGCACGGGCGTCCATATATCGTGGACGACGCTGAGGGTGAGATAGCAATACTTCTTGTCGTTAGGGGTGATGATGCGCGTGGCGATGAGGTCGTAAACCTGTTCGATTGCGATCTTCTGCTTCTTGAGCTTCTTCCAGAGCGAATAAAGCCGCTTGACCCTGCCCTGGATCTCTACGACAGGGACATCGTTCTCCTCCAGCTTGGCGGTGATCGTGCTCTTGATCCTTTCGAGAATTGCTTCGAGTTCGGGTCGGCGGGCGTCGACATCCCGGGCGAGGCGTTTGTATTCCTCAGGGTGGAGATTCTGGAACGCGAGGTCTTCGAGTTCACTTCGCATCTTACCCATACCGAGACGGTGGGCGATGGGAGCGTAGATGTCGAGCGTTTCCTGGGCGATGCGGGCCCGTTTCTCAGGCTTCAGGAACTGCATCGTCCGCATGTTGTGTAGACGGTCTGCGAGTTTGATGAGCACGACGCGGACGTCGGTGACCATCGCGAGGACCATCTTGCGGACGTTCTCGGCCTGCTGCTTCTCTTTCGAAAGATTGCTGATGTGGGCGATCTTTGTCAGCCCGTCAACGAGCAGGGTGATCTCGTCGCCGAAGTAGTTGCGGATGGTATCGAGATCGACCAGGGTGTCTTCAACGACATCGTGTAGAAGCCCGGTCGATACGCTGACCTCGTCGAGACGCATTTCGGCGAGGATGTTCGCGACCTCTAGCGGGTGAACCAGGTAAGGCTCGCCAGAGGCTCGCTTTTGTCCTTTATGGTGCAGTGCCGAAAAGAGATACGCGCGGCGGATCAACTCGACGTCCGGGTTCGGACGATTGTTTTCCACCTTCTCGATAATGTCCTCAATGCGGATCATCGGGGCCTGCTAAATATATTGTAAGGTCACGGGGCTGAAGAATGCTATCTCTGCTGCCTGATGGAGACAAAAATGCGATGCCCGTTCCGTGAAGAAGCGAGCATCGCCCAACTTGACTGAACTATCCCCTTGATTACTGACCCGCGTTCGCGTTGGCGTTTGCAGCAGCGTTCGCTGCTTCCGCTGCCGCCTTGCGGGCGTCGAGGTCGGACTGCATATCGCGGACGAGCTGACTCAGCTCAGTGTAATTCGTACGGTACTGCTCCGCTTCAGCCTTTAGCCGGTCTCGATCCGCGGTTCGGCCCTCCATTTCGGCGAGCCTCATAGCCTGATTGGTGAGACTTGCCTGATAAGAACGGGCGGATTCGAAAATCTTGGCCAGTTCCATCCTCTTCCTTACATCATCTTCGGACGCGGATTTGAAGTTGAACGACTTGATGCTCTTGATCTCTTCAGGCTCGAGAGCAACGGCCTTTGCAATGATATCGTTGCCGGTGGCAACGCAGCCCTTGAACCGCTCGAACTCAGCGGCATCAGCCGGTTTAACGAACTGATACATATCCTTGCCGTCGGGCCCTTTCACCGTCTTCTTGGTGGCGTCGGTGTCCGAGATCTCGTTGGCGCAGGTGTTCTGCTTGGCCGCGAGCGCAGTAAGGGCCTCAGCTCGGAACTGCGGTTCGATATTCGGGTTAGTGGAACGCTCGGTCACCCACTGCTGCCATTCGTCCGGCTTCTGGAGATTTTCCAAAAGGCTGGCGACGGCCTTGTAAGAACTCTGGTCGTTCGGATTCTGCGAGAGGGCCTTTTTATACTCAGTGATCGCAGCTTCCGCCAACTCACGCTGCTGGCGGTTACCGATGAAACGAGAGTGAAGCGTGCGGGCGAGGAAAACCTGGGCGGTCTTGCCCTCGGTCGTGGCCCCCTCGGGGTCGCGTGCCGCCGCTTTGCGGAAAAGCTCCTCGGCTTCAGCGAATTTGCGTTCGCGATATGCAACAGACCCGTCCACAAGGTCCTTGCGTGACATGATCCGGTTGTAATAACCGCAGCTGGTGCTCGCGAGCACACCGGCCACGATCAAGAACAATATCCCTAAACGAGAAGAACTCATTTCTTGACTCCGTATGAATGGCGGGCGCATGCCGGAAAGTATCCCGGCATGCGCGGTATCGCCGGAATTAATCTGTCAGATCATCGACCTGAAGGCCGATCGGCGAGGCACCCGCCAGTTTAGCAGCGTCGATAACCTTCACAACATCACCGTATCGCATGGATTTGGGCGATTTGATGAAGACCGTCTTCTCGATCTCGTTCGAGTTTTCGCGGAACACACCATTGTTCTCGCGTTGCTTGAAGATCTCCTGAAGTTTCGACGTCAATGCGGAAGCGTCGCTAACGTCACCCGCCGCTTCGTTATTGAGGGTGACGCCCTTAGTTGAATTGTTGATACCGATCACGAGAGTGAGCGGGTTCGGCTTTACATCGAGGTTCTGCTGGTTCTTCGGTTCCGCCGGGACTTTCGCTTCAAACCGGCTCGGTTTGACCGGGGTGATCACCATGAAGATGATCAGAAGAACCAGGAGCACGTCGATGAGGGGTGTTACGTTGATATTCGGCGTTGCCTCTCCCTTAGGCCCGCCTGATGACATTCCCATAACTTTCTTTACTCCAAGCCGCCCGAGGGCGGCTTCCCTTCCTTGTTACTGAGATGATTCGGCTCCGCCCTTCTTCTTGTCGGCCACGAGCCCGATCTTGTCGATGTCCTGTCTACGGATCACGTCGATGGCCTGGACCACCGTTCCGTAATCGACATCGACGCCGCTCTTGATGTAGACGATACGCTTGTCGGGCGTCTTGTCCTTCATCATGTTCTTGACCTTTTCGCCAAGTTCGCTGAGCGGGAACGGGTCCTTCCCGACGTAAAAGTTGTTGTTGTCCGGAATGGCTATCAGCACGGAGGTATCCTTGGTGATATCCATATCCTCATCAGGCGAAGTGAGATCCCGGGGATAATTCACCGTTACGCCCGACTGGAGGAGCGGTGTGACGATCATGAAGATGATCAGCAGCACCAGCATCACGTCCACCATCGGAGTGACGTTTATCTCGGAATTGAATTCATCGCTTCCACCGACCTTTGCGCCCATGGCTTTCCTATCTCCTTGAAAATAAAACTCGGGAAGAGCTTAGCTCTTGAGAGCCTTTGTACGCTGTTTGATGAAGTAGTCGACGAGCTCGGACGCGGAATTTTCCATCTCAACGCCGAAGCTGGTCACCTTGTTGGTGAAATAGTTGAACAGCCACACCGCCGGAACTGCCACACCGATACCGAACGCCGTAGCGACGAGGGCCTCAGCGATAGCACC
>JAEZJR010000104.1 GCA_023415725.1 Acidobacteriota bacterium | reverse complement strand
GATCTACACGCTGACGGAGGAAGACCTTGGAGGCTTGTTGAATGCTTGATCGAAGGTCTACTCAGCGATGGTGCGGTACGTACTTTTAAAATAGATGAGCGGGTCGTCGTCGCGGACGATCACGTGTTCGACAAGTCCTAGAAAGATCGAATGGTCGCCCCCGTCGAGGGTCTTGAATAGAACGCATTGGAGCGTGGCCAGGGAGTTTTGCAGCAGCGGGATTCCGTGTTCGTCGACGGCGTGGTCGATCATCGAAAATTTATCCTCGAGCAGCGAAGCGAAATGCTCAGAGAGATTCGCCTGACTCCCGGTGAGGATGTTGACAGTGAAGCGGCCCGATTCAGTAAATGCATGATGGCTGCCGGTGGTCTTCTCGATACAGATGAGGACGAGCGGCGGATCGAGCGAGACGGAACAGAACGCTGAAACTGTAATACCGAACTGTTTCCCTGCCG
Organism: Acidobacteriota bacterium; assembly: GCA_023415725.1. GTDB lineage: Bacteria > Acidobacteriota > Blastocatellia > Pyrinomonadales > Pyrinomonadaceae > OLB17. The sequence goes on along the minus strand of JAEZJR010000104.1, from coordinate 15,460 downwards.
CGTCCCTAGTGGTGACGACGGAGACGCCGCTGGCGAATCTGGAAAGCGCGGCGCGAAAATCTACTGACGAAACGGGCATAGGCTTATTCGAGAATCTATCGCAACGCCCGCCCTAACTCAAAACGCCCAGCAAATTGATTAAGCCCTTCGTATAAATGATAATCGGCAACGAATGAATGATCTGAAGGCCTTTTTCGCGGAAGTTTCGGCTCTGATCAATGCGGAACTCGAGTGGCTGATCCCTTCGACCGGCACGGGGCCGCAGTCGCTGCGGGACGCGATGCGCTGGAGTTTGTTCGGCGGCGGGAAGCATTTTCGCCCAGCGCTGGTTTTTGCGGTGGGGCGTGCGTTCGGAGCGGCGGACGAGAAACACGTCCGTACGGCTGCGGCGATCGAGATGATCCACACCTACTCGCTCATCCACGATGACCTGCCGTCAATGGACGACGACGACCTGCGGCGCGGACGCGAGACATGCCATAAGAAGTTTGGCGAGGCAACGGCAATATTGGCCGGTGATGCTCTTCAGGTGCTCGCGTTCCAAGCAATCGCCGAGGATGCGAAGCTTTCGCATGAAACGCGGATCGAGTTGATCCAAGGTTTGTCACGTGCGGCCGCGAGGATGGTCGTCGGACAGCAGCACGATCTGGAAGCGGAAGGAAGAGAACTGACGCTTGCCGAAGTCGAGGCTATCCACACAAATAAAACCGGGGCCCTCATCGCTTACTCGGCGACCGCCGGGGCTACGATCGCGGGGGCCACGGCCGAGGAAACGAAGATCGTATCGCGGTATGCCGAAGGGCTCGGACTTCTTTTCCAAATTACAGACGATCTCCTGGATGTCACGGCATCGACCGAGGAGCTTGGAAAGACGGCAGGGAAGGACATTGCAGCGGAAAAGGCTACGTACCCAAGGCTGCTTGGCGTGGAAGCAACACGGGCGAAGATCGAGGAAGTGCGGGTGCAAACGTCGTCGCTGCTCGATCAGCTATCAGCGGAAACGCACATTCTCCGCTCTATCGTTGATTTTCTGGTTAGCAGAAATTCCTGAATTATCAAACCTTCGAGAGCAGGGCTTTGGCACGCTCGTGGAATGGAATGAATGCGGGGTCGAGCGATCCGCTTGCGTTCGTTTCATTGAATATGGCGAGAGCCTTCTGCAGTTCCGAGCGGGCCTTTTCACCGGGGCCATTTCTTCTTAAAAGCAACTCCGCGTACTCGAGATGAGCTTTAGCCGTGTATAGGCGCCTGAGCGTATTGGCCGCATCGCTCGAGGTGTCACGTTCCATCTCGAACACCTTCTGGAAGTACGATTCCGCCTTGGCGTATTCTGATCGCTCGCGGTGGAGGACGGCGAGGCCGCTGTATGTTTCGCTCAAAGCGTCGGCGAGAAAGGCATTCTTTGTGTCCTCAGCGAACACACTCTCCTGGATCTCGACGGCTGTGTTAAATTCTGCTAATGCACGGTCGAACTGCTTCAGATCGGTCAATGCTTCGCCGACACCGCGACGGCTGAATGACAGGCCGATCGTCGCTTCGACATTGTCGGGGGAATCCGCGGCGATCTGCTTATCGTAGGCGAGGGCCTTTTCGTACGACGCGAGCGAGGCGGCCGGATCGCCCGTGACGCGGTACACGCTTCCGACATTCTTGTAGGTCAGCGAAGCGCTTCGGCGATAGCGTGTGTTTCCGGTGGTCTTGTAGAGGGATTCATAGATTTCGGCCGCTTCATTGAAATGCTTGATCGCAGCTGCGGCGTCGCCTTTCGCCCGTATCTGATTGGCCTGGTCCCAAAGAGCTCCCGCGTAATCGTATTCCGCCTGTTCCTTGTTCGGGTTCAACGAACGGAGGAGTTTGTAGATCTCGAAGGAACGGTCCACGAGGTCCGCACTCTCGCTCGGCGGAACAAGGTACGAGAGATTCGAATATGACCGAGCGAGAAGCCGCTGATCCTCCGCGCTTGCCGGGTTCGCTTTCACAAGCTGATCGAGAAGACCGATCGCTTTTTCGAGGCTGGCCCGCGCGGAGGCATGTTCGCCGAGGTCGCCGGAGCCGGTGCTGACGCCCTGTATCTCAGCCAGCTTGGTGTACGCCTTTGCGAGCTCGCGTTGAAACTCCGCATCGCCTGAGCTGTCCTTCGAGACGGCGTCGAGGTAATTTACCGCATCCGCGATCAGGCTCGCCTTCGCCTCGGTCGAACCGGGGAGGTCCTTGATCCGCTCGTAGTGGTTGTAGATGACGGCGCTCGCGAACTTGCGGCCTTCGGCGAAACGGGCCTCGGCCCTGGCTCGTTCGATGCTGGCTTGCCTGTATTGATATCCAGTGATCGCTGCGGCAGCGATTAGGGCGACGGCGACCACAACTGCGGCGGAAACAGCCGCTCGGTGCCGCCCGACGAACTTGCCTATGCGGTAGCGAAGCGAATCCTCGGTTGCCTTGACCGGCAAGCCGTTAAGATAACGCTCGATGTCGTCGAGGAACTCTTGTACCGACTGGTATCGGCGTTCCGACTCGCGGCGGATCGCCATCATCACGATGTTGTCCAGGTCGCCGCGGAGGGCCTTGGCGTCCGGCGTAGCGGTGTGCGTGACGGAACGGATCGGAGCGTCGCCTGTAGTATGGATCTCGATCAGTTCAGTGAACTTTTCGTCCGCAAGGGTCTCTTCGCCCCGTCCTGAACCGGCAGCGACCGACGGTTTGATCGGCTCCCTCGACGTCATCGCCTGAATGATCGCGATCGGGTTGCCGCCTTCAGCCTTGTAAGGGCGGATGCCGGTGAGCAATTCGTAAAGCACGACGCCAAGGCTGTAGACGTCCGTCAAAGTTGTCGTCGGAGAGCCTCGAAGTTGTTCCGGCGATGCATACTCCGGCGTCATCACGCGGAAGTTCGTCGCGGTGGCTGCTTGGTCGGACGCGGTGCGATCCGGATTGAGAAGTTTCGCGATCCCAAAGTCCAGGAGTTTAGGTTCGCCGTCCTCGGTTACGAGGATATTTGAAGGTTTGATGTCGCGGTGGACGATGAGTTTCTGATGGGCGTAATTCACCGCCGAGCAGACCTTGGCGAAGATTCGAAGGCGCGAGCGAATATCGAGGGCGTACTTGTCGCAGTATGCCCGCAGCGGTTCACCCTTCACGTACTCCATCACGAAATACGGGGAACCATCCTCGGTTGAACCGCCGTCGAGCATTCGTGCGATGTTTGGATGTTCAAGATCGGCGAGGATGCGGCGTTCCGTCAGGAACCGTCTAAGCACGGTATGCGTGTCCATCCCGCGCTTGATGACCTTCAAAGCCACCTTTTGGGAGAATCCTTCGCCTTGCCGTTCGGCGAGGTAAACAGTGCCCATCCCGCCGATGCCGATCGGTTCGATTATTGTGTAGCCGTCGATCTCGGCAGGGTGCTTCTCGTTGGACAGGTCCCACTTCGACGAGATCTCCGGGTCGACGAATACCGGGCTTTCCATAAAGTCGCCTGCGTCGCGTTCGGCGGCAAGTAGCTTTTCGATCTCGGGCCGGATCTCCGCGGGAAGGGAATCGAGGAAAGGCGCGATATCACCTTCCACCAGTTCGGCGGCGTGTGCGTAGGCGTCCATTATCTTATTCCAGCGGGTGGGCTCCATTTCGATCGCGGTTCGCGGCGGAGCGGGCCTTTGAGGAGAGAAAATAGGCTCGCAGTCACCAAGTCGTCTGATGCCGGGTGATAATTCCCGGAAAAGACGATCGTGCGCGATGAGCCGATTTTAGCACAACGTCCGCGTGAGGATATTGAACAGCGCGGAACACGTTAAGTTGATGTAGAATTTTCGAAAATGAAGGGCAAGTTATTAACGATTTTGATCGCGCTGACCAGAGCGATCTCGGCCTCGGCTCAAACACAAGCCGGCGGGGCCAAGGCGGGAATCGGGCGCGTCTTCGAAGGGGCAGCGCGTTCAACGGCAGCAAGAGGTGTGCAGCAGAAATTAAACGGCGGGCTTTTGAAGGCTGCGGTCGCGAAGTCCAGGACGACGAAAGCTCGGGCGACCACCGTGCGGACAACGCCGAACGCCGTGACCGCGAGGCGCCCCTCGGCCGAACCTTCAGACGCATCAACGCAAATACAGCCTTCATACACCGACTTCTACCCGACCACGGGAACGGATTTCGTCGAGCGGTTCGCTTCGGCCCTTAGCACCAATCCGACCGAGAAGGAGCTTGTACGGCAGTTAGTGACGACAACGCGGACCGAGTTCGAGAAGGAGGTCACGAAACGGGGCCGAGCCAACAACCTTTCGGCTGCTCTGACATTCTTCATCGCGTCAACCGTAACCGTTTACCATAACGATCCTGAGCCGTCGGACGAGGCCATCGACCAGCTCTGGGACGGGCTCAACGATACGCTAAATGGCCTCCCGGAAATGTCGAAGATGACGGACGCAGAGAAACAGGAAATGTACGAGATGCTCGTCGCGTGCGGCGGCCTTGTGCTCGCCGGTCACGTACTATCGAAGGAGGGCGGTGACGTGAACTCTGTGACCGCCTTTCGTCAACTCGCCGGGGAATTGATCAAGACAGTACTACAGGTAGAGCCGAATAAAGTGCGGTTCAATTCCGGCAGGTTGAACATCGCAGGCTAACTTGACAGTTCGGAAACGATTTTCGTAGGATTGAGGTTCGCCTTCCGCACGGCGGATGCGATGGGTTCTTTAACAGTTGGCACCGGGTTCACCCGGTCAATGCCGCCAAACAGACAGTTTTCAGGGCATGTACGTCAATTGGTAGACAGCCTCCCTTACAAGGAGGAAGTTAGGGGTTCGAGTCCCTTCGTGCCCACCAGTTCGACAGTTGAGAATAGTTTTTTTCACTGCCTTCGCGGGGTCGTAGTTCAGTTGGTTAGAACGCCAGCCTGTCACGTTGGAGGTCGCGGGTTCGAGCCCCGTCGGCCCCGCCACTTAAGTTAAAAAGCCGCAGCAAATTTGCTGCGGCTTTTTCGTTTTCCCAGCTATCAATTCTGGGCAGCCTCCGAGGCCGAAAGCATCACCGCATCGGTGATCGGCCGGCCGCGCACCACCGCTACCTTTTTCCTGTCGCGCGAGAACCGCACATCGATCAGTTCGTCCGATCCGGTCGAGTATAGAAGTTTCGGTTGGGGCTTGTCCGGATCGATCGTGAATATTTTCGTGAGCGGGTTGTCCGTATCGAGCCTCTCTTGGTAGACGAGAGAAGAGCCGTCCGGCATCCACTTAAAGATCCGCGAGGGCGTAATGTCCAGTCGGATCCCGGGGCCATCGACACCGATCGTTTTCACGATGACGTACATCCTCCCGGTCGCCGGATCGGTAGCCGAATACGCGTACCGTTTTCCATCCGGGGAAGACGCCCAATAGTACGCGACAGAACGCGGAAGTCCCTCGATCCCTCTGACCGGCCCGCCATGCACGGAAACACGTGCAAGGGGAGCGGAACCTTCATTGAACCAGCGAATTACGACCGTTTCGCCGTCCGCCTCGAACCGCGGGTACTGGGCGATGCCCGGCACGTCCGCGAGCAGGATCTGGTTACCACCGTCGATATCCATCCGCCAGACCTGGTTATAACCCGCACGCCTCGATGTGAAAACGATATACCGCCCGTCGCCTGAGACGTGCGGCTCAGAGTCGTCCGAATCCGGCGGAGTGAGCTGAAGAGCGTTCCTGCCGTCGGCGTCCGCGATCCAGATATGCATCCTGTTGTTGTCGAACCCGTCATAGACGACGCGGCCGTCGGGTGTCCAATCAACACCTTGGTTTGCGATAGGTTCGCGCGTTATCGGCTTTAGGCCTCGGAATCCGTCGGCCTCACCTATCCAGACGCGGTTCTCCTCGGAACGCTGGGTCGAAACGATATTTCGCCCATCGCGGTCCACGCTGACGCCTACATATGAATTAAGGTCGTTGGTGACGCGGGTCATTCGGCCGCCCGGCAAGGCGACGTAATATAGCTGGCGCCGGTTGGAAGCGGGATCGATGGCGGCCGCAAGGAGCCCGCTCGCCCTTTGCAGCACTGCCATTTCACCGATTCGGGCACGCTGACGTACTACCTGGGTCTGATCCGTTCCGTCCGCCCCCGCGGACATGATCGACCAATATTCGACCTCGTCGATCAGTTCGCGCTTCAGGAAAAAGATCTTCTTGCCGTCGGTGGAATATCGCGGCTCCCGGACTACGGTCTCGCCCTGGACCGTCACGACCACCTGCTCGTCGCTGCCGTCGACCGAGTTGGCGGAAATAAGCCACGTCTCGTTCACGTTCGCAGAGCGGTTCGGGGCTATATCGCCGTAACGAACGAACAACACGCGGCGTCCGTCCGGGGAGAGGTTGCCGAGGTGGTTAACATCGTCGACCACCTTTCGCGGTTGGCCGCCAAGCGTAGGCACCCTGTACATGGTTCCATGAGTGGCGGTCCGTCCGGCTGTGATGTAGTAAATGAACTCCCCGTCATTGCTGAATATCGGGCAATCCCAGTACTGCACCGGCTGCGCCGGTACGACCTGGATCGCGTTGGCGTCGCTGACCCTTCGCAACCAAAGTGCCCGGTCACCATTGTCTTCGTAGGTGACGTACGCGATCGATTTTCCGTCAGGGGCGATCGCAGCAAAGGCCACGTTGTTCGATTGCGACAGCTTTCGCATGGTCATCCCCTCGAAATTGATAGGGGGACGACCGTTGGATCCCGAAAACAGATACCAACCAGTCACGGCGACAACAAGGACAATAGTGGACGCGGCAACCCACCACAATTTGGAGGGGGAAGTGGCCTCGCGGTAGAACCTACGAGCGAAACTGTCCATCGAGACGCCGGCGTCGCTCGCATTCTTCGCCTCCTTGAGTATCCCGTGCACCTCGCTCATCGAGCGGAACCGTCTGCCGGGCGACTTTTCGAGGCATCTCGCGACCATCTTCGCAAGCATGCCGGGGACCTGCGGACGTGCCTTACCGATCGGTTCGGGATCGTCGTAGATGACCGACTTTACTATCTCGCCCTGACTCGGACCACGGAATGGGCGTTTGCCCGTTAGGGCTTCGTACATCACCGTTCCGAAACTGAAGATGTCGCTGCGGGCGTCCACCTCACTGCCCTCCGCTTGCTCGGGTGACATATAAGAAGGCGTACCAATGATCTGCCCGGGCGCTGTGACGTGGAGCCTCGACATAGGTCGCGAATTCATTCTCTGTTCCATCAGGGCGAGTCCGAAATCGAGAATCTTAGGGGTCCCGTCGTCCGAGATCATTATGTTGCCGGGCTTGATATCGCGGTGGACGATGCCTCGCATGTGGGCGTGCGAGATGGCTCCAGCAAGAGGCTCGAACCATTCGAGAAAACGCTTGAGGTCGAGACCGTCGTCGGGGATCAGATGATCCAGTGTTTGCCCCTCGACGTATTCCATCGTGATGACGGGCTGGCCGAGAAATTCAACTGAATATATCGTGGCCGCGTTCGGGTGGTTTATGCTGGCAGCTGCTTGGGCTTCGGTCTGGAAACGCCGAAGAAATGAGGGATCCGTCCCAAAGCCGGGAGGGAGCGTCTTCAAAGCCACCTGGCGGCCGAGTTTCGTGTCAGTCGCGAGGTAAACCTCGCCCATCCCACCGAAGCCGATTGCTCGCTCGATCCTGTAGTGACCGATCTCGGAGCCCGGTGAAAGGGTTTCGATGTGTTCGACGAGGCCGGGTAGAAAATTCCCGACGACAGGTTCCGAAATGAAATTGCCGGCATTGACGCCGGCGTTGAGAAGCGATTCGACCTCGGCTCGCAGTTCCTGGTCGTCACCGCAAGCTTCGGTTATATATTGCGAACGCTCCGGGCCGCTGAGTTCGAGTGCGGCGTTAAAGATCTCACCGACCTTTTCCCATCGTTCCGGAGTCATCAAGTTCTAAATGCCGGGGCTGAGCTCCCGGAATAGCCATGCCCGGGCCAAGTTCCAGTCGCGCCGTACAGTGCGGGACGATATCCCGAGCGTTTCGGCGATTTGCTCCTCGGTGAGGCCGCCGAAATATCTGAGTTCGACTATCTTGCTCTGCCGTTCGTTCATCCGGGCGAGGCGTGCGAGAGCTTCGTCGAGAGCCACAACTTCTGCGGCCTTTTCGTCCGCGACATCGACGTTTTCGTTCAACGTAATATGAACACCGTCACCGCCGCGTTTAAGACTGTTTTTGCGACGTGCAAAATCCACAAGTATTCGCCGCATCAATTGAGCGCAGATCGCGAAAAAGTGATTACGGTCCTGCCAGTTCACGCGGTTTGAATCAACAAGCCGAAGGAATGCTTCGTTTACGAGGGCGGTAGTTTGCAGCGTGTGGCCCGGGCTCTGACGGCGCATGTAGTTCCGGGCGATGCGCTTCAGTTCGCTCTGGACGAGTGGGATAAGCTCATCTAGAGCAGACCTCTCCCCCTGGCGCCACGCGAGAAGGAGCTGCGTTATCGGGGGCTGTTCCATTACGGCTACCGGTGTATACGGCGTTTTAACAGCCCAAAATTCTATCACATCCTGATATTGTGCGGTCATGGCCGATGCGAAATATGTCATAAGTGCTCCGTCGGTGATAAGTGCCACCTTTTTTGTTAAGAACGAAGCGGTGCTTTTATTTCGCACTTTTTTGCGAATCCGACTTCGGAGCTCTGGCGAATACAAGTTCGATCACAAAACACGCACGCGTAGTCGCTCATAGAGCATCTTTTTGAGCAAGGGGTAGGTAAAAAGAGAGCGGGCGAGGGTGATTTCACCCTCGCCCGTTCTTGCTCGCTGAGCAACTTATCAGCTTTTCCTCAGTTCTGTAAGTACCTGTTTCGCAACGCCCTTAAGCGTGTCAAATACCCCCGCGCCGGTGGCGGCGACGGCTTCGAAGACAGGCTCGTCCTTGCGGCGGAGTTCCTGGCTGAGGTCTTCGACCGGAACGACATTCGGAAGGTCTCGTTTATTTAGCTGAAGGACGTAGGGAAGCTTCATCAGGTCGTAGCCCTGGGCCGCAAGGTTTTCTTCGAGGTTGTAAAGGGACTCGATATTCGCGTCCATCCGCTCTTCCTGGCTGTCAGCGACAAAAACCACGCCATCGACGCCTTTCAGGATCAATTTCCTCGAAGCATCGTAGTAAACCTGACCGGGTACGGTGTAAAGGTGAAATCTGGTCTTGAAACCTCGGACCGTTCCGAGTTCCAAAGGCATGAAATCGAAGAACAGAGTACGGTCCGTCTCCGTGGCCAGGCTGATGAGTTTTCCTTTTGCCTCCTGTGCGGTCGAATCGTAGATGTGCTGCAGATTCGTGGTCTTGCCGCAGAGGCCAGGACCGTAGTACACGATCTTGCAGTTGATCTCTCTCGAGGCGTAATTGATGAAAGTCATATCGGTCGGGGGGAATACCGGCTGGGTGGGCGGCGGGTCCTAAGCGAAAAGGCTGTCGATGTCGTCATCGGTGATCTCGGCGAAGACGGAATTTTTCGAGGCGTTGTATGCGGAGGACTCGCGTACGGCTTCCTCTAAAATAGCGGCGACCTCGTGGCTGGCTTTCTTGGCCCGGATCTTTACGAGGCCGAGAGTTGATCGCTCGTCGAAGACGACGACAAGCAGGCTGCGTCCGATCACGCTGATGAAGATGCTCTCGCGTTCGCCCTCGTGAACGACTGAAGGGAACACGTCCTCGCCGATCAACTTCGCCATACTGCTGGTGGCAGCGACGTTACCGGCGGCAAGAGATGAGAAGCTGGTGGTGTCCATATCGCCGATCTCACCGTGTACGGCGATGGTCTGGCCGTCGCGGTCGACTAGGAAGACGACGCGGGCGGCACATTCCACCGAGAGAAGCGAGATGACGGATTTCAGCCGCTGGAACTGATGTTCTTGGATGATAAAGGGCAATTGAGCCATTTTTTGATCCCTTGTGGATGGATTTACCGGGGCAAGAAGTAGTGCTGAGATCGGATCGGATACGGAGTGAACGACGGAGGAGGAGTCTCTCCGGCGGCACTATTAAAGTTACCATACGCATAACAATGACTACAAGTGTTTTTTATTGTTGTGCGTAGCTGCGATTCAGGTTCTAATTCACGTGTTTGCGGCCGGGCGGGTATTTCGATAGATTCCGAATTGGAACATGGCTGAACGAAAGGAACTCGAGTATGGACGACGGCTCAATTGCGTAGCGATAGGGGGCGGCAACGGCCTTTCTACCCTGCTTTTGGGCCTCAAAACCCACGTCGGAGCAAAGATAGATGGGTTGGCGGCGATCGTGGCAGTGACCGATGACGGCGGGAGTTCCGGACGCCTGAGGGACGAGCTTCAAATGCCGCCGCCGGGCGATATTCGCAATTGCATGGTGGCCCTCAGTGAGGACTCACTTCTGTTGTCCAAGCTGTTCCGATTCCGGTTTGGCGGGGAAGGGGAGTTAGGAGGTCACAGCTTCGGGAATCTGTTTCTTGCGGCACTTTCCGAGATCACGGGCGATTTCGCGGAGGCGGTGAGGCTCTCGTCGGAGATCCTCGCGAGTAAAGGCCATATTTACCCCGCAACGGACGCAGACGTCCGGTTGGCGGCTCAGTTGAAAGATGGGACCACCGTTAGAGGAGAGACGAATATCGGGAAGGCGGGGCCGAGGATCGAAAGGCTGTACCTTGAGCCCGAAACCTGCCACCCACTGCCTCCTGCGATATCGGCGATCGAGAGGGCGGACATCATCACGGTCGGGCCAGGGTCACTCTACACAAGCCTATTACCACCGCTCTTGGTAAAGGGCGTCGCCGATGCTATCGCGAATTCTCCTGCCGTCAAGATATTCATTTGCAATCTGATGACCCAGCCGGGTGAGACCGACGGGATGACCTCACGCCGGCATATCGAACTGATCGGCGATTACGTGCCGCAGCTCGGTTTCGATTACATCCTCATCAACAACACTCCGATCACTAAAGAGCAGGCGGACCGCTACGAGCACGAGGGGGCGGAACAGATCGGGATCCACGGTTCAATATCAGGTGAGGTTATAGGTAGCGCAAAGGTGATTTATGATAACCTCTTGGACGAAGGAATAAAGGTTCGCCACGCTCCCGAGAAACTCGCCAGAGCGGTTTTATCTCTCGCAGCGTGATGCTGCCCGCAGGATTGTGGCAAAATTCTACCAATGGAAGAAAATCCGACGGAACACCGTCCGCTTGACGTCCTGATCCTGGCAGCCGGATTGGGCACGAGGATGCGGTCGAATTGCGCTAAGGTGCTGCACAAGGCTGACGGACGGCCGCTGATCAATCACGTCTGCCGCACAGCCGCAGCGCTTTCGCCAGAAAAGATCTATATAGTGATCGGGCACCAGGCTGAGGAGGTCCGCAAAGCGGTCCTTGAGCAGTTGAGTGAGAGCGATGTGGTGTTCGTCGAGCAAAAGCAACAGCTCGGCACCGGCGACGCGGTAAATTCCGCTCGTGAATACCTGGAAGGCCGCGACTCGACGATCCTTGTACTCTCCGGAGACGTGCCCTTGATCCGTCCGGAAACGCTGAAAGGGCTGATCCAGCAGCATCATACCCACCGCAACACCGCCTGCACGATCCTAACGGTCGATCAGTCCGATCCTGCAGGTTACGGCCGCGTGGTCCGCGGGCCCGGTGGCGCATTTGAGCGCATCGTCGAACAGAAGGACGCTAACGATCTCGAGCGCGAGATCCGGGAGATAAACGCCGGAATTTACTGCTTCAATACATCCAGGCTATTCGATGCTCTGATGAACGTAAGGAACGAGAACGCACAGGGCGAATATTACCTGACGGACGTTCCGGCCCTGCTGAACGCCGCGGGCGAAGAGGTCGCCATCTTCCGGCATAGCGATTCGCGTGAGATCGAGGGAGTCAATAACCGGCGGCAGCTAGCGGATATCGAGCGGCTCATCCGTGAGCGGACGATCTCGCGATTTATGCTCGATGAAGGCGTGACTTTCATCGACCCGGAAACGGCGTACGTGAGCGAGTTCGCTTCGATCGGGCGCGATACAGTGATATATCCCAACGTGTCGATCGAGGGGACTAGCGAGATCGGCGAGGGTACGACCGTCCGGGCGGGCACAAGGATCACCAATTCCGCTATCGGATCGGGCGTCGAGGTGCTCGACAATTGTGTGATCGTTAATGCCCAGATCGCCGATAAGTGCACTGTCGGGCCGTTCGCCCACCTTCGCGGGAACGCCAGGATGGAGGAAGGTTCGAAGGTCGGGAACTTCGTCGAGCTGAAAAAGACGCGGCTCGGAAAAAGTTCAAAGGCGAGTCATCTGACATACCTTGGCGACGCCACGATCGGTGAAAATACCAATATCGGCGCCGGCACCATCACCTGCAATTACGACGGAAAGAATAAGCACGAAACCCATATCGGAAGCAATGTGAAAATCGGTTCGGACACGATGCTGGTCGCTCCCGTGAGTGTGGGAGACGGAGCTTCGACCGGTGCGGGCAGTGTCGTGACGAAGGATATCGAGCCGGGTGATTTGGTCGTGGGCGTACCGGCGAAAACCAAGGCGAAAAAGGATACTCATTCGGCGTGAAGAAAGATCCATCCTCAAGGAAAGCAAAAGAGGAATCACCCGATCAGGTCTCGGCTAATGAGGCTCTTGATCGGATGAGGCGATTCGTCGAGCGGAAGGACAAGTTCGTAGATGCTGTTAAGGCGGGCAAGGATAGAGGCGTATCTGCCGGAAAAAAGCGTTAAGGTGTACCGGTTGCTCCGCAGGGCCATCGAGGCGGAATTTCTGTTTACTTTTGGCGGTTGCACCGTCATCAAAGATATTAAAGGGCTTTATCTTCACTCGGGAGAGAAGCCTGATGAGGACAAGATCACCCTGGTTTACGCGGACATGCCGTTCGGCCTGGACGATAATTTCGAGGCAGTTTCGGATTACGCTGACGCGATCCGCGAAGCTGCTGCAGAAGCTCTGCCTGAGCAATCGATCCTGGTTGTTGTGCATGAGGTTTACCATTCGATCTGATTTCAAATTATGTGCGGAATTGTAGGCTACGTAGGCGATAAGCAAGTGGTGCCGTTGATAATCGACGGTCTGAGGAAGCTGGAGTACCGCGGGTACGATTCGGCGGGGATCGCAGTGGCGGATGAGAGTCAACACCTTGAATTGCGCCGAGCCGAAGGGAAACTGCGTAACCTCGAGGAATGTATTAGGCTGCATCCGCTCGATGGCACTTACGGCATCGGACACACGCGCTGGGCCACGCACGGCCGCCCGACCGAGGAGAACGCCCACCCTCACAGGGACCAATCAGGAAAGGTCGTAGTGGTGCATAACGGCATCATCGAAAACTACCTCCCGCTCAAAGAACGCCTTGCCTCGAACGGCAGCACCTTCAAAACGGAGACTGACACCGAGGTGATCGCCCACCTTATCGGCCATTACAAAGACAAAGAAAACCTATCCCTCGAAAAAGCGGTGCAGAAAGCGGTAAAGGAGCTTCGCGGCATCTTCGCTCTGTCGGTGATCTCGGTGGATGAGCCGGACACGATAGTTGCGGTGCGGGAGGGGGCTCCGGTCGTTGTCGGACTGGGCGACGGCGAGTTCTTCGTCGCCTCTGACATCCCGCCGATCCTTCAATACACGCGTGACGTGTTCTATCTCGGTGAAAAGGAGATAGCCGTACTCACAAAGGACAGCGTACGGGTTACCGATTTCGACGGGAACGTCATAGAGCCGAAGAAACAACGGATCACCTGGGACCCGATCATGGCGGAGAAGGGCGGATTCAAGCACTTCATGCTCAAGGAGATCTACGAGCAGCCACGGGCGGTTCGAGACACCGTGCAAGGTCGCGTTTCCCTTGATACGGGGAAGGTCTATCTGGACGAGATGAATATCACGGAAGAAGATTTCCGTTCGGCGACGTCGATCAAGATCGCAGCGTGCGGAACGTCCTGGCACGCCGGACACGCTGGTAAGTTCATGATCGAAAAGCTGGCACGTGTGCCGGTGGAAGTGGACTATGCGTCGGAGTTCAGGTACCGAGATCCGGTGCTGCGTGACACCGATCTGATGATCGTGATCTCGCAGTCGGGTGAGACGGCCGACACGATCGCGGCGATGCGCGAGGCGAGACAGGGGGGTTGTAAGGTCCTTGCGATCTGCAATGTGCAGGGTTCGATGATCCATCGCGAAGCCGACGGTACGATCCTGACGCACGCCGGGCCCGAGATCGGCGTGGCTTCCACAAAGGCATTTACAGCGCAAATGATCGCGCTGTATCTCTTCGCATTGTATCTAGGGGAGGTGCGCGGGGTGGTCGAACCTGATCAGGCGAAAAAATACGCGCAAGACCTGGCGGAGCTTCCGTTGAAGATAGAGCACCTGCTCAACGACGCAGACTTGTTCGAGGAACTGTCGAAAGAGTTTTTCCGCGTTCAGGACTTCCTATACCTCGGACGCGGGATCAATTTCCCGGTAGCTCTCGAGGGAGCACTCAAGCTCAAGGAGATAAGCTACATCCACGCGGAGGGCTACCCCGCAGGCGAGATGAAGCACGGGCCCAATGCTCTGATCGACGAGAAACTTCCCGTGGTCGTGGTCAACACGAAGGAGGAAGGAAACCCGGCAAGCGAGCTTCGCTACGAGAAGACCCATTCGAACATTGTCGAGGTGAAGGCTCGAGACGGCATCGTTATCAGCATTCTCACCGAGGGGGACACGATGAGCTCAAAAGTATCCGACCATGTCATCGAGGTGCCGGAAACGTCCGACCTGCTGGCTCCGGTTCTTTCGGTTTTGCCGCTTCAACTTCTCTCTTACCATATTGCGGTCCGCCGCGGCTGCGACGTCGACCAACCCAGGAACCTGGCAAAATCCGTGACAGTCGAATAGATGTGGTTACCGGAAATACGCGAATTTCCCGGAAAGCTCCTCGCCGGCGTTTGCCGCCGCACGTCTTTCGTCGATGACCGCACGAGCGAGGTGTGGCGCGAATTTCGTTCGCGTGAGCGAGAGATCGAAGGCCGTGTCGGAGGTGAATCTTATTCCGTAAAGGTATATGATTCCGCATATTCATTTTCGGAGTTCGATCCGGCAGCCGAATTCGATAAGTGTGCAGCAGCTGAAGTGACGCTTCGGTCCGACAGCTTGGACACGTTGGACATACCTGCGGGTAAGTACGCTGTGTTCATCCATAAGGGGTCGGCTGCGGAGGCTCCGAGGACATTCGGGCACATATTCGGAGAATGGCTGCCGGCCTCCGAGTTCACGCTCGACCTAAGGCCCCACTTCGAAGTACTGCCTGAAGGCTACGATCCGTTCGATCCTAACGCGGAAGAGGAGATCTGGATACCGATCCGGGATAAAGAGAATCAATGAAGGCGATAATAGTTCGTGAATTCGGCCCGCCCGAAGTGATGCAGCTTGAGGATGCTGAAACTCCCGAGCCTGCCGGTAATCAGGTGCTCGTGAAGATCGAGGCGGCCGGCGTAAACCTGGTGGATACGTAC
>JAEZJR010000302.1 GCA_023415725.1 Acidobacteriota bacterium | reverse complement strand
GCCTCGACGCGGGCCTTTTCGACCTCGGCGTCGGAGGCCCCCTCCTTCTTCATCTTGTCGAGGTGATAAGCCGTATATTTCTGTATGAATTCATCTCCTTTCCCGCTCCGCTGGTAGATCTCCCAGCTCGTCGAATAGCAAAGGGCGGAGATCAGGCTAATGAGCAATCCGATCTGCAGCCCCTTGAAGAAGCTGATCTTCCCACCGTTGTTGTCCCTATAAGACTTGATCCCGAAGAAGACCAGCGACAGCGCGACGATCATCGTCGCGTATCCCCACAGCATCGCGCTGTCGAAGTCGACCCCGTCGCCCTGCACGAACGAGACCAACAGCCACATCAGGCCCGCAGCGATCGCGCCCGAGATCAGTCCGAATATCAAAACAATTTTCGCCATAAGTATCCCTCCATTGGTGTGAGGAATTTACAGGGAATCGGCCGGATCCGCATCAGCCAAAAGGATGAATTTCGCTTAATTACAGTCTTTTCAGCCGAAAGTGCTAGGGAATTATACGCAATTGTTTCGCGCGAGCAATCGCAGCGGTCCGCCTGCTGGCGTCAAGCTTCGCGAGTAAGTTGGAGACGTGGGTCTTTACGGTCGAGGTGGATATGAAGAGGCGGTCGGCGATGTCCTGGTTTGAGAGCCCGGCAGCGATCAGCTCGAGCACCTCGAACTCGCGTTTCGAGATGCCGAGGCGTTTGATGGCTTCATCGTCCCGTTCGAACGGGCCGGACACCTTAACCTCCACGACCTTCGGTCGCGTCAGCTTTAGACCGGACCAAATCCCCAGGCCCGTGAACATCAGAGCGACAACTCCGATATAAAATTCGAGCGGAATGTCGCGTATAAGATAGCGGTACTCGACCGCCTTCAAAATACCGGTGAGCACCGCCATTGCGACACCGTATATGATGATCGTCCGCCGCATCGAACGGGTATTTTCAGGCACGGATCGTAAGGAAAGCAAAGAGAAAGGCCGCCAAAATGGCGGCCCAACTATAGAATTAGATGGCGGAGACGACAGGATTCGAACCTGTGGTACCCTTTTGGAGTACAACGGTTTAGCAAACCGCCGCTTTCAGCCACTCAGCCACGTCTCCGAAAAATTTAGCCCTCGCCGAACCGAGTTCGGCATCGGGCAAGTGTTAATTCTATCCGCGGGGCAAACTTTGTCAAGGCGTTCGCATCTGACAGGCTAAGCATAGTTGTCCGTACGGTGCTTGACACGGTTGATTTTTGCTCCGAAAATACGAGAGTTGTGTAAAACGGCCAAAAAGGCCCTTTTGTGGCCATTGCAGCTCGGGTTATGACGCTTCAATGCGGAGCGCGGACGAAAGGTTTTGAACCAAATGTTCCCGATGGAGCCTTCATTTAAGAAAATTCGGCCGGTTTGGGCTCTCCTGTTCGTCATCGCGGCGGTGGTTAGTAATGTGCCTGCAGCCTCCGGCACCACAATCGAATCGAACGGCGGCCTTGCGGTGATCAAGGGCGTGGTCCGCGACCAAGGCGGCAACCCAATCTCCGACGCCACCGTGGCCATCTTCAAGCTCGGCACAGCGACACTTCTTAAACAGGTCAATTCGGCTTCCGACGGCTCATTCCTCGCAAGGATCACCCCGGGCACTTACACTGTGCTCGCCGTCGCGCAAGGATTCAATCCCGTTACACTATCTCAGGTAGAGGTACTGAACTCCGCCCAACTCGTTTACGGCTTCAAATTAGAGCGTGCCGGAAGCGGCAACACCCTTCCCGAAAAACGGCTCGACCGGAACAACCCGAAATGGGCGCGACGCTCGGCCACGATGAGCCGTTCGATCTACCAAAATTCCGAAGGCGACGGCCCGATCGAGGAGATCCCCGAGGAAACCGAGTCCGCCAAGCCCAGCGGGAAAACGCAAAGCGTGGTCGAGACCTACGCCGCCAGCGACGACGAGGGCGAATTCGTGGGCTTGAATTTCGCCACGTTCATGCCGGTGACCGAAGACGCCAGCCTGACCCTTGCCGCCCAGACCGGCACCGGAACCAGCGCTCCTCAGCGGCTGGACACTCAGCTTCGTTTCCGCGCCGCGGAAAATCACCAGGTCCGCATTAACTCGTCTATCGGAAAACTAGGGACGCTGACGAACGGCGCCGAAAAGGACATACTCGCCCAATTCTCGGTTCAGGCGACCGATGAATGGCGGGTTCGCGAAGGCGTGGTGTTCGTTTTCGGGTTCGACTACGCGAAGTTCGTCGGCGCCGGGGACGATTTCTCGATCAGCCCCCGTTTAGGTTTCCAGTACGACCTTGACTCAAAAACCCGCCTGCGAACGGCTTACACGACCCAGACGGAACAGAAGAACTGGTCCCGGACGATAGAACTTGAGGACGCACAGGTGATGTTCCGCGAGCCCGTTGCGATGGATGACATCGTGGTCGAGAACGGGAAGCCTGTGATGAATCGGAGTTCCCGGTTCGAGCTGGGCCTCGAGCGCGTCCTCGATAACCGTTCGAGCATCGACGTGAATCTCTTCGCCGATGCCACATTCGCCCGCGGGGTCGGTTTCGCGACCATGCCCCTGGCCAACTCGTCCATTCTCGACGAGTTCGTCGGGAACCAGCGTGGCGAATCCCAAGGCCTCAGTCTGGTATATAACCGCCGGTTGAGCGGCAAGCTTACCGCTTCGGCAGGTTACAGCTTCGGACGCGGGCAGCGGCTGTCGGGGGAGGCCATCTCCAACCCCGCGGCGTTGCTCGAAAACGGATTTTTCCAGTCTTTCTTCAGCCAGATAGACGCGGATTTCGACACCGGCACGAACGTGAAGACCGTATTCCGCCTTTCCCCGAAGGCTACGGTTTTCGCGATCGATCCTTTCCAGGGAAGGCTTGCTATTTATGACCCAAGCATGAGCGTCCTCGTGACGCAGGACCTCCCCACTCTCGGCCTTCCGTTCCATGCCCAGGCTATCGTTGATGCCCGCAACATCTTCGACTTTCAGACGGGCGTGAGCAACGATGAGGGCAGCCTTCGCCTGAACGGGCAGGGCAGAATGTTAAAAGGTGGAATTTTGGTCAGGTTCTAACCGCACTTAGAGTACGGTCCAAAAGGGTTCATGAAGAGGCGAAAAACCTTCTTTGTGGACCTTTTTCTTTCGCTTGTTTTTCCAATTATTTGGAAAAACAAGCGAAAAAGTGGATATGCAGGGATGCCGGTAATTGGTAAGATAATTTTGGCGTACTCTAAGTCGCTGATGACAAAGCGTTTCCGGATGGCAGTTCACCGCCGTTGACTGGAACAACCCTTGCCTTTGGAACAACTCGGATAAGTGTGCCCTTGCGATGAAGGGAAAGGTACTCACTAGCTGGAGCCTTATTTGGCTCGTTTTCA
>JAEZJR010000279.1 GCA_023415725.1 Acidobacteriota bacterium | reverse complement strand
AAACCGTACAGCATAGAAATCACCTCCGATCGTCAAAGAGAAAATGGTTTATTGAAGAAGTCCGACTTATAAATGTGGGCCGTTCACTTCAAATAAGGACGTCGTTACGATTATGACTGTAACTCTGCGAGCGACTTGAATTTGTACACCTGCATAGTAAACCCATTCGATGTCAAAGGCAAGAAGTTATTGATTCAAGAAGACTTGGCAACGAGCATGCGCGGGATTCCCTGCAGGTCAGGCTCCACCGTCGCGGATCCCCAACCGCTCGCCGCGGCCAATTCCAATACGCGCTCCGACTGCCCGAATCCCATCTCCACTAATAGAACCCCGCCGGGGGTGAGAAAATGCCGCGAATCTTCCGTGATCCGCCCGATGATGGAAACGCCGTCCCCCCCGTCGGTCAACGCAACGTGCGGCTCGTGGTCGCGGACCTCGGGCTGCAGGTGTGCGACGTCGCTCTCGGGGACGTACGGCGGATTCGAGACTATGAGGTCAAATTCCGCCGCCGGAATGTTCTCAAAGAGGTCCGACCTGATCAGCTTCAATCGGCCCGCCACGCCGTTTCTTTCCGCGTTGCGTGCTGCGACCGCAAGCGCCGCAGGCGATATATCGACGGCGACGCCGGTGGCGTTCGGTATACATCGGAGGATCGATATCGGAATGCACCCGGTTCCGGTTCCAAGGTCTAGGATCCGCGGTTCCTTAACCTCGTTGATCGCCTCAAGAGCACGCTCAACAAGCATTTCCGTTTCCGGCCTGGGGATCAGGACGTCGGGGGTAACCTCGAAATCGAAGCCGTAAAATTCCTGCGTACCGCGGATGTACTGCAGCGGTTCTCGATCCGCTCTTCTTTGAAAGTAAGCGTCTATCCGTTCGGCTTCTTCTTCGGTCGGTTCGTATTCGGGGTACGAGTAAATGAATGCCCGGTCGCGCCCTATGGCAAGACCGACCAATGTGGCGGAATCGCGTCGTGCATCCGGGATGCCGGCTACGTCGAGAAGTTCCTCGCCGGATCTGATGATGTCCGCTATCGTCGGCATCAGGGTTTCGTTATTGAGTCCGAGACGGTCGTACTGAGCGATCGCGCGATCTTCGACTAGTATTTCTCTGGGCAATTTTCATCGCGCGCCATCGCCGCGCCACACCGCCGGCAGTGTCAGCAGGATGATCTTCAGGTCGAGCCACAGCGACCAGTTCTCGATGTAGAACAGGTCGGTCCGCACCATCTCTTCAAAGGTCAAACGATTTCGCCCGGAAACCTGCCACAGCCCTGTGATCCCCGGCTTCATATCGAGACGTTTTCGCTGCCACGTTTCGTACGCTTCCACTTCGTACGGGATCGGAGGACGAGGCCCGACGACGCTCATGTCGCCGAACAGAACGTTGAAAAGCTGCGGCAATTCGTCGATACTCGAGCGCCGCAGGAACCGCCCCGCGCGGGTGACACGTGGGTCATTCTTCACCTTTCCGTAAACCGGAGCATCCGGGTCGCCGGCGTTCGCCGATTCATCGCCGGCGATATTCCGCTCGTAGGCCTCCTTATGCAGTCTTTCGTCCGCATCCGCGTACATAGAGCGGAATTTGTAACAGAGGAATACCCGCCCGTCCATGCCTACGCGCTCCTGTCTGAAAAAGACGCTGCCCTTCGAATCTAGCTTTATCCAGATCGCGATGATCGCCAGAAGGGGAGCCGTGGCAATAAGCGCCAGGATCGATATAAAAAGATCCGATACGCGCTTCACGAACCGTCCTGCTTCGGAAAGCGGCTCGCGGAACAATCGCACCATCGGAAGAACGCCGATCTGGTCCACGCTCGTTTTTTGCGGGAGTAGGTCGAACAGACTCGGGGCGAACCGGAACTCCACGCGCTGCCTGCGCCCGATCTTCATCATCGCCTCGAACATTCTCTCGCTTGTGAGTCTGTTGTCGGTGATGATCACCTCTTGGATGGCGAGGTCCCGTACGACGGCCGGGAGTTCATCGACGGTACCGACGACGCCGACCCCTCCGAGTTCCGCGATCTCACCTCGGCCATTCTCCAGCACACCGACGACCCGATACCCCAGGTCCTGCCGCTCCTCCAATTCTCTTATCGTCTGCTCGGCCTCGGGGTTGGTCCCGACGATCAGCGTCGGGATGAGATTGATATCTCGACGCCTTGCGCGCACCTGAACGAACCTCAGTCCGAGATGTAGGGCCAGGTACGCTGCGAGAGCAAGGGCGAAGTCCAGGATGAAAACGCTGCGGGAATAAGAAAAATCCCGAAACGCGAATCCGCCGCGGAACAGAAACGCCCACGCGACGATCAGCAGCGAAGCCACCGAAACCGCCTTGAACACCTTGAAGGCTTCCTGCGTGTAGGAGAATGCGCCGTGATACCGCAGCACTCTCTGATAAATGAGCATCCCGATGCGTATGGGGACGGCGAAATACAATATCCCCGCGTACGGTACGAACTCCTTCGACCACGCCCAGGCCGTCGGGGAAAGAACGGGTTCCCCTTGCCGGACCCAGAACGCGAAAAAGAACACGCCTATCGCGATCAACCCGTCGAGAAGTACCACTACCGCCTTCACGAGCGGCATCACCCAAACCGGCACGCGGTTGCTAATGCGTGCCGTGGGCCTGATCGCTTCGATCGTGGTTTCAGCGTTCATTCGTTCGGTTTGGGTCGTTTGTCCAGGAATTCCTGCATCCAGATCTCGAGGTTCAGCAGTTGGAAGACCTGCAGGTTGTGATCGTCCCTCCCGGCAAGATTGCCGTTGATTAATTCACGCACATACTCCGGCTGGAACAGTCCACGGCGGCGAATGACATCTTGCGAAAGCAGGTCATCCACCATCGGCCGCAACGCCCCGCGCAGCCATGACCGGATCGGTGCGGAGAAGCCTGCCTTCCTACGCCAGATCACATCCGTCGGGAGAAACTTCTCCGCCGCTTTCTTAAGGATGTATTTTCTCTTCAATCCCTTGATCTTCAAACCGGAAGGGATGCGGGCTGACAATTCGACGAGTTCCTTGTTCAGGAAAGGAGCACGCACCTCAAGATTCGCCGCCATCGACGTGCGGTCCGTCGTATCGAGGTTCAGTGCTGGCATGAACGTCTTGAAATCCACGTAAAGCAGGCGGTTCAGCGGCGACGCGTCGCGGCATTTCGCGAAGTACCTACGATGGTATTCGTAAGCGTCGAGATCTGCCATCTTTTCGCGCTGATCGTCCGTTAATAGCTTCCGCTTCATTTCCGATGTGAAGTACGTCCCGAACCCGAGGTATCGTTCCTCGAAATCCATCCCCGCGCTCCGGGCGAACTTCTTCGCGTTTCGTAAGGGGGCGGTCAGCTTCCCGCGAACGCCACCATAGAGCGTGCTTTCGACCGTCTTCATCAGCGGCCGGCGCACAGCCGAGGGCACAAAGTCCGTCACGCCCGCGATCTGCATCGCCAACTGCCTCGGGTACCCGGCAAAGATCTCATCGCCGCCCATCCCGGAGAGCATCACCTTCTGCGTCGCTCGTGATTGTTCGGAAAGAAGATAAGACGGGATCGCCATATCG
>JAEZJR010000082.1 GCA_023415725.1 Acidobacteriota bacterium | reverse complement strand
GCAGCACCGTCATCACGACCTCAGCCGCCGATCGGCCCTCCTGCTTGTGCATGTCCGTCGGGATGCCGCGGCCGTTGTCCACGACGGTGATCGAGTTATCCATGTGGATGGTCACCTCGATCGTGTCGCAGAACCCCGCCAACGCTTCGTCGACGGAATTGTCCACAACTTCGTAAACCAAGTGATGCAGCCCTAGATCGCCGGTCGAGCCGATATACATCGCCGGGCGCTTGCGAACCGCGTCGCGCCCCTCGAGCACTGTGATCGAATCTGCACTGTAATCTGTCTTTGCTTTAGCCAATGTGTTAAAACCTCTTAAAAACGTGTCGCTCCGGAGAGCTTTTTCCAGTTGATCTCTACCTAAAATTAGATGCCTTTACCGTGTGGCGAGTTGGGAATTGTAACCCCTTGCTGATCAATGAATTAGCGAGGCACAATAAGCATCCAAAATGGGTGCCAAACCAAAAGAAAATTATACCATTTTTTGCTGCTTTAAGGTAGTCACCGCAAGGGCTTTTGTGCGAACGGCGGACCAGTTTTATTGAGCATTAATGAGGCTCAAAAGGCCAGAATATCGGCACCAGCATCATCGATACTATGAACACTATGATCGTCAGCACGGTGCCGATCTTCACGAAGTCCATGAAGCGGTACCGGCCCGGGGTGTAAACCAGTACGCAGGCGGGTTCGAGCGGTGTAATGAACGAGAACGAGGCGGCGTAAGTGACGGCGACGATGAATGTTCTGGGGTTAAGGCCCAGCCCCACGGCCGCTTTCACGGCGACGGGCAGAACGACCAGGGCTGCCGCCTGGTTCGACATCGGCTGCGTCAGGATCACCGTCAACAGGAAGAACCCGGCGAGGATCGCCTCCGGGCCGTACGCCCCGAAGTAATCCTGGATCATCGTCGCGAGGTACTGGTCAGTCCCGGTCTTCTCCATCGCGACCCCGAAACTCATCATGCACGCGATCAGCACGAGCAAGCGGAAATCGATCAGCGGGTACATCTCCGCGTATCGGATCGTCTTGGTCGCAAGCAGCAGCATCACGCCGATCAGCACGCAGATCGCCAGCGGTATCTCCACGCCGACGACCACCTTTGCAAGGGAAAGCCCGAGAAATGTGAGGAACGCCGCGATCGCCCATTTGCGCTTCTCCATGCGGAAGTTCCCCTTCGACAGGTCCTCAAGCAGGAGCACCTCCCGGTCGATCACGAGAGACTCCACATCCGGCCGCCGCCCCTGAACCAAAAGCACGTCGCCGAACCTCAGCGAAACGTCACTGAGCTTGTTGATGAAGGTGTCGCCGTGCCGGTTTATCGCGAGCACCGTCAAATCGTAGTTCTGCCTGAAACGTAGCGTCTTCAGCGTCTGCCCGACGAAATCGGAATCGCGCATCACCATCACTTCGAACAGCTCGACGTTCCCGCCCTCGAGCACCACGTCATTGAGCATGAAGTCCGGCTTGATCTCGAGGCCCTGCTCCTCCTTGACCCGAAGGATGTCCGTGATCGACCCCTCGACGATGAGCCGGTCGCGCCGTTTGATGCGCTCACTTGGCGGCGGATTGATAATGCGTTCGTCCTCGCGGATTATCCCCAGCACGTTCAGCTCCAGCAGCGTCCCGATGTTCGCTTCCCCGAGTGTCTTCCCGACGAACGGGGAACTCGGCAGCACGAGCAGTTCCGAAACGTACTCGCGCATGTGGTACTGCTCGGTGAGCGATTCTTCGCCGCCCCGGTTCGGCAGCATCAAACGCCCGACGAAGAGCATGTACGTCATTCCCACCGCGAAGGTGATGACGCCGACGGTGGTCAGCTCGAACATCGAGAACGGCGGCTGCCCGTACCGCACGATCGCCCCGCTGACGGCAAGATTCGTGGATGTGCCGATGAGCGTGCAGCTCCCGCCAAGGATCGCCCCGAAGGCGAGCGGCATGAGCAGTTTCGATGGGGCTATCTTTGCTTTAGCGGCGAGGCCGATGATCACGGGGAGGAACATCGCTGTGGTGGTCGTGTTCTTCAGCACCGACGCGGAAACGGCGGCCGTGGACATTATCAGTGCCGTCAGCACGAATATGTTGTCGCCCGCGATCTTGTGCAGCCTGCGGCCGATCAGGTCCACGATGCCAGTTCTGATCAACCCGCCGACGAGCAGGAAAAGCCCGCCGATCGTGATCACGACGTCGTTCCCGAACCCCGCGACCGCCTCCTGCACGGTAAGCACCTGCGTGAGCACTAACGCGATCACGAGTATGATCCCGATCACGTCCACAGGCAGCTTCTCCGAGGCGAACAAAGCTATCGCCAGGAGGAGCAGCAGGAGAGTGATCGCTATCGGGTCCATTGTGGGAAAGGATATAAGAGAGTGCCGGTATTGAAAAGTTCAAGACCCGACAAAGATTTGGGAAATACTAACGCTCAGGGGAGTCGCGGAGACGGACCCGCCCCCGCTCGCGGCTATTTGCCGGGCAATGAAGTGCGCGGAAGCATGTTCTCGCGATGCAGGGCAGCCTGCAACGACTCGTAGCAGACGCACCTCGCCAAACTCATCGCAGAAGTGTCGTCGGAAGGCGAGGTCGCAGTTTCCCGAACTGTAAAAGACCTCGTCGCGGGCTCCGGACTTGCGTTCGACGACATCGGCCTCAAAAAATTCCACAGGGTGGAAGGCGACTGGCGGCTTTTCAGCGTAAAATAGGAGAACAGGCCGAAGCGCAACCTTTCCCCCTCGCTTCCCGTTAACCCTAGAGATATGAAAAGACAATTCGCTTTCTTCGCGCTCCTTTTCGTTTTCGTACAATTCGCCGCCGCCCAGACCATCGAGGACAAGGTCCGCGAGATCGACGAATACGCGCAACTGGTATTGAAGACGCACGGCGGTCCCGGCATGGCGATCGCCGTCGTTAAGGACGATAAGGTCGTGCTGGCCAAAGGCTATGGCACACGCGAGCTCGGCAAGGACCTCCCCGTCGACGAGAACACCCTCTTCGCCATCGCGTCCAATTCGAAGGCGTTCACCACCGGTGCCCTTGCGATCCTCGTCGATGAAAAGAAGATCAACTGGGACGACAAGGTTTCGAAGTACCTTCCCGATTTCGAGATGTACGACCCGTGGGTGACGAGCGAACTGACGATCCGCGACCTCGTCACGCACCGCTCGGGGCTCGACACGTTTAGCGGCGATCTCTTGTGGTACGACACCACATACACCACCGACGATCTTCTGAAGCGCGTCAAATACCTGAAGCCGGTCTCCAGCTTCCGCACCCGTTACGGCTATCAGAACCTGATGTTCGTCGCCGCGGGGAAGGTGGTGGAGAAAGTGTCGGGGAAATCGTGGTGTGCGTTTCTCAAGGAGAGGATCTTCGACCCGCTCGGGATGTCGAACACGCGATGCGGCTTCGGCGACCTCGGTTCTAACGCCGCGCTGCCGCACAACGAATCTGGCGGAAAGCTTCGGGCCCTCTGGCACGAGAACATGGACGCGGGCTTCGGCGCCGTTGGGATCTGGTCGTCGGTGGCCGATCTCTCGAAATGGGTCCGCACGCAGCTCGGCAAGGGCAAGTTCGAGGGCAAGACGATATTCAGCGAAGCACAGGCTTGGCAGCTGCACCAGCCGTATCTGACGCAGCCGATCTCCGAAGCCGCATGGAAGGGGAACCCGACGCGGCATTTCGCCGGGGTGGGGATGGGCTGGTTCGTTTACGATTACCAGGGCCGCAAGATCATCAACCACAGCGGCGGGCTGAACGGGATGCTCTCGTACACCGTGCTGATACCCGAGGAGAACGCCGGCTTCGTCGTGTTGACGAACAACGAGTCACCGAGCTTCGGGATCATGATGAACAAGATCCGCGACGTGATCGTTAACGCCCCTAAACGCGACTACAACGCCGAGGGGGTCGAGCAGGTGAAACGCGGCAAGACCGCGGCGGAGGAAGCGATAAAGAAGGTGGACGCGACCCGCGTTCCGAACACCAAACCGTCGCTCGCACTCTCCTCATACGCCGGCACCTACCGTGACCAGTATTACGGCGACATCACCATCACCGAGGAGAACGGTAAGCTCGTGATGAAGATGCTGCCCGCTCCGCGCTACGTCGCCGACCTCGAGCATTGGCACTACGACACGTTCGTCGTCCGCTGGCGCCCGAGCGTGGGGTACAACTTCCCCCGCGGCTTCCTGACCTTCGTGATCAACAAGGACGGCAAGGCCGAAGAGCTCAAGATAGACCAGCCGAACAACGATTTCTGGTTCTACGAACTCTCGCCGAAGCGAGTAAATTAAGTGTGAAGCTCGACATTTCTCCTCGATTTGTGTGAGAATTCTTGTTTCTTTAACACTTTAGTATCAAAATAGAACCACAGGAGAGATTTAGTTTTTGATGTCAGAAGAAGCAGTGAAAGCGGCCGAAGCGCCGGAACAGGCGGCTGAGGAGCCGGCACACGACGAGATCCATTACCAGGCAGTCGAAAAAGACGGCACCGTGACGGCGATCTGGGAAATGCAGGGACAAAAGCATATCCGCACGATCGACCCGCGGTCCGGCGAGGGCAAGCAGATCCTCGCACTGTTCGAAACAGCCGCTTAATGGAACGCCGGCGACCTGCCGGCACGAAAGTTCTCGCGAGAACACGAATGCCACCCCACGGCGTTCGTGTTTTTTGCGCTCCTAAAAACTGGAAGCTCGAAACTGAAAACTGGCAGCTGTAGAAATACCTTTCTTAACTTGGTAACAGCTCTAATAGCCTATGTTCTGAAATGTTCAGCCTACTGCCGTTGAATTCGGCGACCGACACGATCCCGAGACCCGCAGACGTCAAAAAGATCCGCTCCGCAGATCCTACCGCCTCGATCCCCGTCTCCACCTCTTCGCAATCGAAATTCTCCATCACGAATTCCCGCGTAGTCCCTGCGAGGCATCCGGTAGTAAGACTCGGCGTGTAAAGCTTCCCGCCTGATTCCCAAAACACATTCGCCATGCACGCAGAGGTGACATGTCCCTTTTCGTTCACCCGAACGGCTTCGTCGTAACCACGCGCCTTGGCTTCCTCGTAAGACATCAGATGATCGAGATAGTTGCAGGATTTGATCCCGGCAAGTGGGGATGTGGAATTGACCAAGTGCGGCGATGTAGTAAGTGTGAGCTGATCGGGGCGTGGGCGTTTCGGGCCCGCACTTATCAACAACTCAGTTTTCCTCTCCTCACTCCCGCCCCACATTCGGCTCGGGGAAATGTCGATCAAGGTTAGCCTCACCCGGCCGCGGGAAAGTTGCTTTTCGCCGATCGCTTCTTCGAGCCCGTTCCGAACTTCAAACTCATTGAAATCGCTCAGATCGATACCAAGTTGAGTAGCGTTATCACAAAGTCGGCGCCAGTGCTTCTCCCATAAGAAAGCCTCCCCACTCCTGACCGAAATCGTGGTAAACACTCCCTTGCCATATAGGAGCGCTGAATTTGCCGTCTGAGTTTGTATGTGGGGGATCATCCGGTCAATTAACCCGTTTGATCACGGTTCGAGCCTCGCCTCTTCGCCGTGCGTGTCGGCGATCCGCCCTTTACGGTCGTGGCAGAATTCGGTGACGAGTTCGGTGAAGAGTTGACTTTTCTCCTCCATCGGGACGTGGCCGCAGTCTCGCAGGACGACCATGCGTGAATGCAGGATGCGTTCGTGGAGGAGGTGCCCGTCCTCGATCGGGCAGACCTGGTCGTCTTCGCCCCAGATGATCAGGGTCGGGTGGCTGATCAGCGGAGCGTCGTATGCGACGCGTTTCGCGTGCCAGTTGCGCGATGTGGCAAGCAGCGCATGATGCGCATCCGCGGCGGCGAGCGGCCGACGCACGTTCGCCACCCTCTCGCTGGAGATCAGGCCATAGTTCGCGGGCGACAACGTCCTCCGCATCCTGTGCTTGTGAAACGCTCTGGCGTCAGCGAGGAACGGGATGATCGATTCGCCTACGCCCGGTATGGCCGCCAGCCGCAGGAGCGGGTGCCGCAGCACGTTGTCGTTGCACACCGCCCCGACCAGCACCAATTTCTCCACCCTCTCGGCGTAATCCAGCGCCAACGTCGCCGCCACCGCACCGCCGTACGAGCTCCCCACCACGGTCGCACGGCCGATGCCCAGGGTGTCCATGAACCGTACCACCATCCTCGCCTGCGATTCGATCGAGTAATCGAACCATCGCGGCTTTTCTGAGTATCCAAAACCCAGCATGTCCACCGCGACGACGTGGAACCCTTCATCCGCGAACATCGGCGCGACAGAGTGCCAAACGAACGTCGATGCCGTGTAGCCGTGGATCAGCAGCAGCGTCGGGCCGCCCAGATTGCCGAACTCCTGGTAATGAACGTTCGCCCCGTCCACGTGAACGAAGTGCGAATTTTCCGAGTGCTCGACCGCGTCGGCGACGCGATCCCATTCGACCGTCCCGGCCCGCGTCAGCATCTTCACAGCCACCGCCGCACCAGCAACCCCGGCCAACCCCAAAGCTAGATTCCTCGCCTTCATACTTCCCTCTGTGGCCCTCCGTTTCTTCGCTCTGTGCCCTTTGTGTTAAAGATTTCGTACTAGAAGTTATAAGTTCACAGAGATATTAACCCAAAACCACTTTCGGCTGAATGGCTTTTTCCGCCTCGATGTAACGGCCCACGGCTACCAGTTCACCGTCGGACGAAAACATCGCCGCCGTTTCCCCATCTGCGAACCGGCCCGAGAGGTCCCTTGTTGACATCCCGCTCCGCGTTTTCGCGACTCGGTCATCTCGCAATTCGAACACCGGAAGATGCGACACCGCCTGCTCGACCGGCAGCAGCAGATCCTGCGGCGACGGATGTTCCGCAAGTGTTTCGAGCGTAACCGCCTCGTCGATCCCGAACTTCCCTGCCCGCGTACGCCGGAGCGCCGTAAGATGCGCAAGCAGCCCGGTCGCCCGCCCGATATCTTCCGCCAGCGTGCGGATGTAGGTCCCCGCGGAACATACCACGCGAATCTCTAAAGCCGACTGCTGATCACGGACCGCCGACCGCTCCACAACCTCCAGTTCGCTGATCGTCACCTCGACCGCCTCACGCTCGACCTCCAGCCCTTTTCGAGCCAATTCGTACAGCTTCTTCCCCTCAAGCTTCTTCGCCGAATACATCGGCGGGACCTGCCTTATCTTTCCTCGAAACTTCGCCAGCACCTCGTCACATTCGATCTCGCCAACCCGCGCGGCGACCTCTTCATCCTGCAGACCACACTCCGCAGTCCGAATTCCTATCACGTCGCCCGTGTCCGTCTCCCAACCGAACTGCACGTCCGCGACGTATTCCTTCTCGTCCTTGTCCAAAAACTGAGCGAGCCGCGTCGCCTTCCCAACAACTACGACCATCACGCCCGTCGCGAAAGGGTCGAGCGTACCCGTATGCCCTACACGCTTCGTCCGCAAAACGCGGCGCACCCGCGCGACCACGTCGTGCGACGTGATCCCCGCAGGTTTATCGATGATCAAAATGCCGTCCACTTACATTGGAGGATACAAAAACTTCAGCACCTCGCCGAACCGTGCCGCCCACGCCGCTTCGTCGTGCCTCGCGTTCGGGATCTCGAAATAAGCGAGGTCCTCGTTGTCCCGCCACCCGTTCGCGAGCAGGATCTCCTTCAGCGCCCGCACCTGGTGCTTGATCTGCGGCCCCTCGCGTTTCCCTATGTCGAGCCAGATGCGAAGCGGCAGACGCTCGCCGAGTTTCGCCATCTCGCGGATGATCTGGTTGTTCGCCCACCACACGGCCGGCGACATCACGGCCAACCTGCTGAATACATCGGGCCGCTTGATCCCCAGATAGAGCGACACGAGCCCGCCGAGCGATGAGCCGCCGAGGCCCGTGAATTCCCGCTCCGGCCTCGTTAGATATTCCGCGTCGATGAAGGGCTTCAGTTCCTCTATGATCATCCGGCCGTACTGGTCCGCCTTCCCGCCGTGCCCTCGCATCTTTCCGCGTTTCGCTTTCACCGGCGTGTACTCGTCGATGCGTGTCCCGCCTGAGTTATAGATCCCGACGATGATCATCGGCGAGATCTCCCCCGCTTGTATCAACCCTTGCGCGGTCTCGTCCACGCCCCAACCCACTCCGCCGAAAGCGTCCTGCGGATCGTAAAGATTCTGCCCGTCATGCATGTAGAGCACCGGATAGCGCAGGTCGGGGGCCTCTCCGTAACGCGGCGGCAAATAAACAAGCACGTTTCGAGGATGCTCGAGATGCTGCGAGCCGAAATTTTCGTGTAGCCTGATCTGTTCCGTCAGCATAGATAACGATCGTGTGTCCTCAACAAACCAATCATCATCCCATCTTTGATATAATCTAAGGTAGTGTTTCGAACAAAGCGGAACCCGCGCGACATAAAGCCGAACGAGGAGCGCGTCATCAAGGACCCCGCAAAGGCCCGCGAGCGCACGATGAACCGCGCCTTCCGCCTGCTCGCCGCAAAACCACGCTCCGTCGCCGAGCTCCGCGAGCGGCTAATGGAAAAGAACTGGACGAACCTCGACATCGTCAACGCCGTCATCGAAAAGCTCGAGGATTACAAATACCTCGACGACCAGCAATACGCCTCCGACCTCGCTGTATCGAAACTCCGTCAAAAGCCGCAGGGGAAGCGAAAACTGCAGCAGTCGCTCTCGCAAAAGAAACTCAGCAAAGAGACCGTCGACGAAGCGATCACCACCGCCTTCGAAAAGCTCCCCGAGCACGATCTGATCGACCAGGCCATCGCGAAACGCCTCCGCCTTAAAGGCAAACCGGAGACCCGGGAAGATATGAAGAAGTTCTACGACCATCTGCTGCGGCAAGGCTTTGATTTCGGCCTGATCCGCTCCAAAATGGACGAGGTTGCTAAGGGCCGCTACGACGAGGAGCCCGCGGAATGAACATCTCCTACGACGGTCGCATCTTCAGACCTGTCAGCAATTCCGCGACCGGCGAGGTCGGTGACGGGACGCTTTTCCATTACCACCAAAAAGGCGACGTCGTGTGGGCCGAATACTCCGGCGGGCATATCCTCTTCGGCACCCTCATAGCAAAGGTGCTCGAGGACGGTTCGCTCGACATGCGCTACCAGCACGTTAACGCCTCTCGCGAATTGATGACCGGCACCTGCCGATCCACCCCCGAACTCCTCCCCGACGGCCCGCTCCGCCTCCACGAAAAGTGGCAATGGACAAGCGGCAACCTCTCCTCCGGCGAATCCGTCATCGAAGAGATCCTCGCGAAATAAATTCTGAATCCGAATATCCCTCTCCCTCGAAACCCTCTCACATAGGGACAACCGGTCCTGTCAGGTATTTCGAAAATTCAACGATCTAAGGGAGAAAGTCATGAAAAAGGTACTATTCGGTGTTTTCGCTTTCGCGGTTTTCGCGATCTCTTCGGTGAGCGTTTCCGCTCAGAACAAAACGGTGGTCGACATCGCCGCCGGCTCGCCCGATTTCACTACGCTGGTGGCTGCTGTTAAAGCCGCCGACCTCGTCGGCACGCTCAGCGGCAACGGGCCGTTCACGGTGTTCGCCCCGGTCAACGGCGCGTTCGATAAACTTCCCGCCGGCACCGTGGACACCATCCTCAAGCCCGAAAACAAGGGAATGCTCACCAAGGTGCTCACGTACCACGTCGTTGCCGGCAACCTCGATTCAAAGGCGGTAGCTAAGGCGATCAAGGCCGGCGGCGGCAAAGCCGAGCTCACCACTGTTTCCGGCGATAAGCTCTGGGCAATGATGGAGGGCAAGAACGTCGTCCTGATGGACGAAAAGGGCGGCAAAGCCACCATCACCGCCGTCGACCTCAAAGGCTCCAACGGCGTCATCCACGTCATCGACACCGTTGTCATGCCGAACTAGCGCCCACAATGCCGGAACGGACTTCACCCCGCTCCGGCAACTCCAGCAGGAAAGGCCCGTCGATCTCGGCGGGCCTTTTCTTTCGCCCCGCTGTGCTAAAATCGCACTTTATGACAGGCAACGAGATCCGCGAGAGATTCCTGAATTACTTCGAGCGCAACGGGCACAAGATCGTGCATTCGTCGCCGCTGCTGCCCGCCAACGACCCGACGCTGCTGTTCACCAACGCGGGGATGAACCAGTTCAAGGACGTATTCCTCGGCAACGAAAAACGCGACTACACCCGCGCCGCGTCTTCGCAAAAATGCCTCCGGGCCGGCGGCAAGCACAACGACCTGGACGAAGTAGGCAAGACCGCCCGTCACCAAACCTTCTTCGAGATGCTCGGGAATTTCTCCTTCGGTGATTACTTCAAGGAAGACGCGATCAAGTTCGCTTGGGACCTGCTCGTCAACGAGTTCAAGCTCGACCCGGAACGGCTCTGGTTCACCGTATTCGAAGGCGACGACGAGGTTGGCCCCGATGACGAAGCACGTGCTCTGTGGGAAAAGGTCGGCGCGCGGCCGGAACGTATTCTGAGCTTCGGCCGCAAGGACAACTTCTGGCAGATGGGCGACACCGGCCCCTGCGGCCCGTGCTCCGAGATCTTCCATTACATGGGCGACGACCCTTCAGACCCGGAGAAGAACTCCGCCTACTGGGTCAACGGCCCCGGCGACACGACGATCGAGATCTGGAACCTCGTTTTCATGCAGTACAACCGTACGCAGAACGAAAACGGTTCCTTCACGCTCACGCCGCTGCCGGCCCCGTCGGTCGACACCGGCATGGGCCTCGAACGCATGACCGCCGTCATGCAGCACGTGCCGACGAACTACGACACGGACCTGATCCGCCCGCTCGTCGAGTTCACCGCCTCGCTGTCAGTACCACCCGTGGTAACGGGTGGATAGGAGTGAGCCTGATTCTACGCCTTGATGGCACGAAGCAACTGAGTCCCCGTTTCGGATGATCAAAGTCCTCCTCATCGAAAACCAACCGCTCACGCGAATCGGCGTGCGGCACGTGCTGAATCCCGAAGCGGACGTCGAACTCGTCGGCGAGACGGACAACGCCGTCGACGGCTTTCGGATGTTCCAGGAGCTTCACCCCGATGTCACGCTGCTCGGGCTCAGGCTTCGCGATTCGTGCTCGATCGACGACCTCGATAATTACTTCGTCGAAGATCCGAAAGCGAGGATCATCGTGCTCGCGGATCATGCAGGTGACGCTGAAATTTCCCGGGCGTTGAAGAAAGGCGTCGCCGGCTACATCTGTAAAGATGTCGCCCCCGGCGAACTGCTCGTCGCGATCCGCCGTGTCGCATCCGGCGGCAAGCATATCCCCGCCGACATCGCTCAGATCCTCAGCGAGAACGTCGGCCAGGAAGAACTCACACCGACCGAATCGACCATCCTCCGAATGATCGTCGGCGGGATGTCGAACAAGGAGATCGCATTCGCCCTCGACATCTCCGAAAACACCGTCAAGACGCACAACCAGAACATCTTCGCCAAGATCGGCGTCTCCGACCGCACCTCCGCCGCGACCACCGCCATCAAACGCGGTCTGGTCCGCGTAGACCTTTAGCTCTTACTTTGTGCACTTTGTGCTCTTCCTCCGTGTTCTTTGTGTTAGATCTCTAATGAAGCGAGTAAAACATTCCGGGAGATACAGATGGACGACAAACTGATCAAATACGCGGAAAGCTTTACATCGGATGAAAGCGACGTTTTGCGGGAACTCCGCGAGCACTGCTACGCGAATTACTCCAACTCCTCGATGCTTTCCGGCTTCGTCCAGGGCCGCATCCTCTCGATGTTCTCCCGAATGATCCGCCCGAACGTGGTGCTCGAGATCGGCACGTATCTCGGATACTCGGCGCTCTGCTTCGCCGAGGGCCTCGCCGACGGCGGCAAGGTGATCACGCTCGACGTCAACGAGGAAACCAACAACGTCGCCCGCTCCTTCGTCGAACGCACCGATTACGCCAAATCCATCGAATTCCACCTCGGCAACGCCGTCGAGATCATCCCCACCCTCCCCGAAACCTTCGACCTCGTCTTCATCGACGCCGATAAAACGAATTATTCCAACTACTACGACCTCGTCCTCGACAAGGTCCACCCCGGCGGCTTCATCATCGCCGACAACGTCCTCTGGAGCGGCCGTGTCCTTGACGAAGAACAGGACGAGAACACAAAAGCACTACACGAATTCAATCAAAAGGTTTTAGCTGATGATCGCGTGTCGAATGTTCTGTTTCCGATACGGGACGGATTGATGGTGGTACACAAGAATTAGTCTTGGTCAAAAAACGAGAATGGTGGCGAGACGAATATTTAACGATTCCGCATGGTTCCTAAATGTTCCCTTAACTCTTCTTTATGCTGTCTGGCTAGGTCGTTTCTTTCAGCTGTCGGCAGATAGTGGAGAGTATCGACCTGAAGCGGTGATGGAGACGATTTGTGCAGCCGTTGGAGCTTTCGTCTTAGGGCATCTATTCGCCTTTATCCTAAAACTCTGGCGACCGAATATTCCGATTTGGATTCTCTCGATACTCGCTGGCTCATTCTTATTTGCGATCTTCTACGGAGTATTAATATTCATTCTGCGCTCCAACGACACTGCAGGGTCCATTATCAAGGACCAATTCTCATTCTTATTGTCACGCGTATTATTTCAAACTGTTTTGTCGTTCGTTCCAATTTTCATATCGTTGCTCGCCGTTAATACCCTGTCCTTTTACGTCAGGGCATACCGAACCTCCCGTCAAGGCTAATCCAGTTTCTCACCCAAAAGTATTACCCCCCACCCACCGCAATTAACGATTCCAAACCTCGCCTTATCCGATAAACTTCTTGTAATGCCTTTGCGTCCTTAGCGAGCTTTGCGTGAGATAAATTCACCGGCCAGGACCCAAAGTAGAAACAAGGAGGATCTAGATGATAAAGATCAGACGTTCGGACGAGCGCGGGCACGCCAACCACGGGTGGCTCGATTCGCGGTTCAGCTTTTCATTTGCGGATTACTACGATCCGGCGCACATGGGCTTTCGTGCACTTCGGGTGATCAACGAAGACTATATCGAACCGGCGCAAGGGTTCCCCACGCACGGGCACCGCGACATGGAGATAATCACCTACGTGATCGACGGCGAGCTTTCGCACCGCGACTCGATGGGCAACGGCGAGACGATCCACCCCCACGAGGTTCAGCGGATGACCGCCGGCACCGGCGTGCTGCACAGCGAATACAGCTCCCCGACCGACAAGACGCACCTGCTGCAGATCTGGATACTGCCCGAAAAGCAAAACCTGCAGCCCGGCTACGAGCAGAAGATTTTCCCCGTCGAGGAGAAACAGGGCAAGCTGCGTCTGGTAGCGTCACGCGGCGGCGATGACGGCTCCGTCCACATCAACCAGGACGTAAGACTCTACGCCTCGATACTTTCAAGCGGCGAAGAGGCCACCCACAGCATCGCCGACGGCCGCCACGCCTGGGTGCAGCTCATCTCCGGCTCCGTCACGGTCAACGGCGAACAACTCAACCCCGGCGACGGCGCCGCGG
>JAEZJR010000047.1 GCA_023415725.1 Acidobacteriota bacterium | reverse complement strand
GCTCTAACGGGTGCCATTGTAGTGGCACAACGTGTGAGTTTGAGGTAGGGTCAGTTGCCAAGCGCTATTGAGTTGTTTGATCTGGCCGCCTACGACATGATCTGGAAAGTGGTCACGTCTCACCTTGTTCTCGCGTCGACCGCGCGCGTCTCAACTGCGTCTCACTCGCGTCTCATTTGTCCGTCTCGCGGTCTCAATTGTCTATCTTGCGGTCTCGATTCGCGCTGGCCCCCCAAAGGTTTGACTCTAACCCCCATAAAACATAGAATTTAGCTTCGACGTGGTGAGTTATTGCGACTTGCGGCCACGTAAAATAAGCGGCTAAACAGCAGAGAGATCAATTTTCCGTAAAGACTCTGTGCTGTTAGGGCACCGAGTCTTTTTTCATATGAAATCTTTTCTCGATCTACTGAAAGAACGCGTCGTGATCTTCGACGGGGCAATGGGCAGTAACCTGCAGGCTCTGAACCTTTCCATCGACGATTGGGGCGGCCCGCAATTCGAAAATTGCTCGGAAAATCTGCTTTACACGCGGCCCGACGCGATCGAAAAGGTGCATTCCAGCTTTCTCGAAGTCGGATGCGATGTGATCGAAACCAATTCTTTCGGCGGCAGCGAGGTCGTCCTGTCGGAATTCGGGATCGCCGAGAAGACCTACGACGTCAATAAAAGGGCCGCGGAACTAGCTAAACGCGTCGCGAACGATTACTCGACGACCGACAAACCCCGTTTCGTGGCCGGTTCGATAGGTCCGGGTACGAAGCTTCCGACTCTGGGCCACATCACATATCTCGACCTGAAAAAGGCCTACGACGAGCAGGTGCGCGGGCTTTTCGACGGCGGCGTCGATCTGATGATCGTCGAAACCTGCCAGGATCTGCTTCAGACCAAAGCCGCCTTGTCCGCGATCTTCGAACTCTTTGAAAAAGAACGGGTTAGGATCCCGGTGATCGCCCAGGTGACCATCGAAACTTTCGGGACCATGCTGAACGGAACGGAGATCGGTGCAGCCCTGACCGCACTCGAGCCATTCCCGATCGATGTTATCGGCATGAACTGTGGCACCGGGCCGAAGCAAATGGCGGACAGCTTCCGTTATCTCTGCGAAAATTCGCCGATCCCGGTTTCGGTGCTTCCCAATGCCGGCCTCCCCGAGGTAAAAGACGGCAAGCAGCATTACGACGAAACACCCGAGAGCTTCGCCGCTCAGGTGGAGCATTTTGCAAAGGATCTCGGGGCAAATGTCGTCGGCGGTTGCTGCGGAACATCGCCGGAACATATCAGATTGCTGGTCGAACGGCTCGGCAATATCACGCCTAAGCAACGAAATGCCGATCTCGCTCCGTCTGCGTCGTCGATCTACGTCCAGCAGCCTTACACGCAGGATGCTTCGTTCCTGATCGTCGGGGAACGCGTGAATGCCTCCGGCTCCAAGAAAATGCGTGACCTCCTCGAGGCAGAGGACTGGGATGGGCTCGTAAACCTTGCCAAATCGCAGGAAAAGGAGGGGGCCCACATTCTCGACGTCAACGTTGACTTCGTCGGCCGTGACGGTGTCGCAGACATGCATGAACTCGCCTCCAGGCTCGTTACGAACGTCAAGATCCCGCTAATGTTCGACTCGACGGAGTGGGAGAAGATGGAAGCGGGCCTGCAGCATGCCGGCGGCAAGTGCATCCTCAACTCGACGAACTACGAGGACGGAGAACCGCGTTTCCTAAAGGTTTTGGGGCTGGCGAAAGAATACGGTGCCGGCGTCGTCATCGGCTTGATCGATGAAACCGGGATGGCCCGGACCTCTGAAGATAAGCTGAGGATCGCCCGCCGTGCTTTCAAGCATGCTACTGAATTCGGCATTCCAGGACACGACATCTTCTTCGACCCGCTGGCACTGCCGATCTCAACCGGCATCGAAGAGGACCGCAAGAACGCGGATGAAACGATCACGGCAATTCGACAGATAAAGGCCGAAATGCCGGAGGCGAACATCATCCTCGGCGTTTCGAATATCTCGTTCGGCCTTTCGCCGGCAGCCCGCGTCGTTCTGAACTCCGTCTTTTTGCATGACTGCGTCGAGGCGGGGATGAACTCGGCCATCGTGAACGCGTCGAAGATCCTCCCGCTCGTACGCTTCAACGAACACGAGATCGACACCGCCCGCGACCTGATCTACGACCGCCGTAAATTCGACGGCGATGTCTGCGTTTACGATCCGCTTGGCGAATTCACCACGCTCTTTGAAGGCAAGACCGCACAGTCGATAAAACCCGACATATCGCACCTTCCGGTCGAGGAGCGGCTGAAGGAACACATCATCGAAGGGGAAAAGATCGGTCTCGAGGATTCGCTGAAACAAGCCCTGGAGAAGTATCCGCCTCTCGAGATCATCAACAATCTCCTGCTCGACGGAATGAAGGTGGTCGGCGAACTTTTCGGCTCCGGGCAGATGCAGCTTCCGTTCGTGCTTCAGTCAGCCGAAGCTATGAAGACAGCTGTGAAATTCCTCGAACCCTACATGGATCGCGTTGAGGGCGTGAATAAAGGAACGCTGGTTCTCGCCACGGTAAAAGGGGATGTTCACGATATCGGGAAAAACCTGGTCGACATCATCCTGACCAACAACGGATACAACGTCGTGAATCTTGGGATCAAACAGCCGATCGACGATATTTTGCGGTCATGGGAAGAGGTGAAGGCCGACGCTATCGGGATGAGCGGTCTCCTCGTTAAATCGACCCTCATCATGCGTGACAACCTGGAGATCATGAATGAGAGAGGGATCAAGGTTCCGGTGATCCTCGGCGGTGCTGCGTTAAACCGCAAGTACGTGGACGGCGATCTGGTGCCGCTGTATAACGGAAAGCTGTTTTACGCCCGAGACGCATTCGACGGCCTTCACGCGATGGATCAGTTGACCCAGCGAACGGGGCCTGAATCTGAAATCGAGCCTAAAGCGGCCGCAGCTGTAGCCGCTTCTGATTCTTCTACATCGATCGAAACTGTCACGGATGTGGAAGATCTGGTCGGGGAAGACGCGAAGCTCGGGAAACCAGCGGCCCGCGTTTCGAAGCGGGTAGCGGGCGACACATCACACACGACTCGTTCTGATGTGTCGACTGACATTGTGGTCCCGAACGCCCCATTCTATGGCTCAAAAGTCGTGGAGATCACAGACCTCACCAAAGTGTTCGCCTTCATCAACGAGACAGCACTATTTAAGGGACAGTGGCAGTTCAAACAGGGGAAAAGATCACCGGAGGAGTATCAGAAGATTCTCGAAGAAACGGTCTATCCAAAGTTTGCAGAGCTAAAGGCCAAGTCCATCCGAGAAAAGCTGCTGGAAGCGAAATTGGTTTACGGTTATTTCCCCTGCCAATCCGAGGGGAATGACCTGATCATCTACAACGAGGACGAAAGAACGGAAAAACTCCGATTCACTTTCCCCCGGCAGCCACGCGAGCAACGGGGCGGCAAAGATCTTTGTTTAGCCGACTACTTCGCTTCGGTAGATTCCGGAAAGATCGATGTCGTCGCGTTCCAACTTGTGACCATGGGGCGACGAGCGAGCGAGTATTCAGCCGAACTGTTCAAATCTGATAACTACCAGGATTATCTCCTGTTCCACGGCCTCTCGGTCGAGTCCGCAGAGGCTTTGGCCGAAATGTGGCACAAGCGGGTTCGCGAGGAACTAGGGATCGCCGGTAATGACGCTCCGGAACTCGCGAAGCTCTTCCATCAAGGCTACCAGGGATCCCGCTACAGCTTTGGCTACCCGGCCTGCCCGAACATCGCGGATCAGAAAAAACTGTTTGAACTTCTCGCCCCGTCGCGGATCGATGTGGCCCTGACGGATGAGTTCATGCTCGAGCCCGAACAATCGACCTCCGCGATAATAGTGCATCATCCGGAAGCGAAGTACTTCAATATCGAGTAAATGCGGCGGCGTATATTTCTTGGCATATTCGTGGTGGTCGTAACGCTTTGCACAATCGCATTCGCGTTCTGGTACTCGGGCGCCTACGAGGAATGGGCGTGCACGCAGCGGGGCGGACAATGGTTCCAGGTCAGGAACATTTGTCTTGAGAGGTAGCTGAAGGCGCGCCGCCGGTTTTTTTAATCAACCTACGGCATTCAAAAAAAGGATACCGACCGAGTGCATTAGCTCGGTCGGTTTCTACATTGTAAAATAGCCTTTTGCTTCAGTTCCGAAGCGACATTCAATTATGAGCAAGACAATTTTCGTGGCCGGGTCCGGTGGGATCGGCGAGGCGGCAGCACTTCTACTGCGCGAATGGTGCGATTTCGACCTGACGCTGATCCTTGGTGACATCAGCGAGGACAACCTGGCGAAAGCGAAGAGTTTCGTTGAAGATGGCTCCGCCAAGTCCATCCCGGTAGAGACCGTGTTGATGCCGCGAGATGGAATCAGTGAGGCGATGAAGGCTGCGTTTGAGCGGTGCGATGTGCTTCTCGACTGTTCGCCCGGGGGGCAGGCCCCACGTATGGCCCAGTTCGCGGTCGACTTCAAAATGCATTACGCGAACCTGACCGAGTACGTCGCGGAGACGGACGCGATCATGTCGCTCGCCAAGGATGCAGATACAGGGTTTGTTCTGCAGACCGGACTGGCTCCGGGGTTTATCAACGTACTCGCGTTGAAACTCTATCGGGAATTTGTAGAAAAGCACGAAAACGAAAAGGTCGAACGCGTTGGAATGAAGGTAGGCGCTTTGACCGCTCACGCCCATGCTCCGCATTTTTACGGCTTTACATGGTCACCGATCGGAGTTGCGACGGAATACGTTAAGAATTCTCGCGTGATCCGCGACTATAAGATCACGGAACGTCCAGCGCTCAGCGCTCGGGAGACGATCGTTATCGGGGCCCGCACCTACGAAGCCGACCTTACATCCGGCGGGGCGGCTGATCTCCCAGAATACTTTGAAGGGAAGGCTCGCAGCCTGGATTACAAAACACTTCGCTATCCCGGGCATTACGAGTGGGTCGAGTCCGTCGAAAAGAAACTGCCGAAGGACGAACACCTGCCGGCGAACCTTGAAAAGATAATGCTTGAGAGTGTTCCGTCGGTCGAAGACGATCTGGTTCTGGTTCATGCTTCGGTCGATGGGTTTGATTCCCAAGGCCGGCGCAGGATGATCGAAACGGCCTACTGCGTCGAGCCGCTCAACTTGAACGGGAAACATCTCAGGGCGATACAAACAACGACGGCCGCGCCTCTTTGCGAATCGGCAATGATGCTTCTCACCGGCGAACATAGAGGAATTGTTCTTCAGAGCGCGATCGAACCGGAAAAGTTCCTTGCCGGCACATTCGTCTCTAAAATCTATAGATGAGGATCGTCTGCATCTCCGATACGCACAACTGCAATGAGCAGGTAGCCGTTCCCGATGGTGATGTACTGATACATGCCGGAGATGCGACCACTTCTGGAACCCTCGCGGAAATAGAGAGGTTCTTCAGTTGGGTCGGGAACTTACCCCACAAGCGGAAGATCCTGATTGCGGGCAATCACGATTGGGCGTTTCAGCTTCAGGCGGAACGGATTCGGGAACTTATACCCGTATCCGTTACTTATCTCCAGGATTCTTCGATCGAACTCCACGGCCTGAAGATCTACGGCACGCCGTGGCAACCGCGGTTCTACGATTGGGCGTTCAATCTGAACCGCGGTCCGCAAATGGCCGAGAAGTGGGCGATGATCCCGGAAGATACCGACATCTTGATCACTCATGGCCCGCCCAACGGCATCCTTGACGAAGTCGAAACTCAATTCGGGAGCAGCCATGAGGGATGCGAGGAACTTCGGAAGAGGGTTGAGGGCCTTGCAAAAGCCGCGAAATTAAAGCTCCACATCTTTGGGCATATTCATAGCGGTTACGGCGTTTACGAGGAATTCGGGGTAAAGTTCGTAAACGCGTCGACCTGTGACGAGGAATACCAGCCTACACAGCCGCCGATCGTCATCGATCTCTAGGAGAGTCGTAATGATGGCTCTTATTTTTCCTTCCCGGTCTCTCTGCTAAAATATCGCTTCGCCCGAATACTCGAGGACGCTCTGGAAAAATCGAAAGATCAGGCCCTAACAGAAGTGAACGAAACCGCGCTCATGCCGACCGCGGAGGAGATCGGCGTACTCGCGACGATGGAGAAGAGTGGGTTCAAACTTGCGCGTGCGATGAACTTCGGCACGTGGAAGCGGTTCTGGACGTTCTGCCAGCGGCATATCGGCTCGCTCTGGATATATCTTGCCACCTACAACTTGATGAACGTTTTCGGAATCGAGAACGTTCAGAATTCAGATCCCGATCGACCGCTTTTGCTCGTCGCGAACCACCGCTCGTTCTTCGACATGTACACGGTTTCGAGCGTGATGTTTCGGCGAACGACACGGCCCGTAACACTGTATTTTCCTGTAAGGGCGAAGTTCTTCTATGATCGGCCACTCGGGTGGTTCGTCAACCTCGTGATGGGCTGGTGGTCGATGTACCCTCCGTTCTTTCGTGAAGAAGGGGAGGGAGAAAAACGGAAGTTCGATAAGTTTTCACTGAGGGAGCTAACGCGACTCGCATCCGAAGGGCACGGGCACATTATCGGCTTTCACCCTGAAGGGAAGCGGAACCTGAACGACGATCCGTATAGCTTCCTGCCTGCTCAGCCGGGTATCGGCAAAGTGATATTGAACGCGGACCCGAAGGTCATTCCCGTATTCATCGCAGGCCTCGGGAACGATCTCCCCAAACAGATAATGGGGAACTGGACCGGAGGGGAGAAGGTCAGGATATGGTTCGGGGAGCCGATCGATCTCAGCGGGTTTCAGGGCAAGCGTGATTCGCTCCGCACGCACAAAGAGATCGCCGATTTTCTGATGACAAAGATCGCGGAGCTTGGAGAGAAAGACCGGGAATGGATGAAGCGTTAGTCCCTTTTCCCGAGTTCCACGGCCCGCCTGTAGGCGGCGTGGATTGCTTTCGAGAGCACTGTCCTGAGGGTTCCTTTTTCCATCTGGTAAATAGCTTCGGCAGAGGTGCCGCCGGGTGAGGTGACCATGTTACGAAGTTCCGCGGGGTGCTTGTGCGATTCCATTGCGAAGAGCACGGAACCGAGTATCGTCTGCTGCACCAGTTCCTTCGCGATCTCCCGCGAGAAACCCAGGTGAACGCCCGCGTCGGTCATCGCTTCCATCACCATGAAGATATAGGTCGGGCCGGTCGCCGAAAGGCTCGTCGCCATGTCGATCATGTTCTCGGTTTCGACGTAAAGCTCTTTCCCCAGGGCCGACAACATCGTCCGCACCTGCATCCGATGTGCCTCGTCGACCGACTCCGAGCACGTCCATGCCGTCATTCCAGCGCCGATTTGCGAAGGGGCGTTCGGCATTGCCCGGACGACGAGATCGTTCGAAAGGGCTGGGGAGATCTTCTCGATCCTCGCTCCGGCGATGATGGAAATAACCAGTTGGTCGGGCCGGACGGCTCCCTTCAGGTCGTTCAGGACGCTGCTGATCCGCTGGGGTTTTACGCTAAGGATGACGATTCCGGACTCGGGCAAGGTTTTTACCGCATCAGCGTTGTGTTCGAAAACCTCGATGCCGTATTTTTCGGTAAGTTCCAGTCGCCTTTCCGATCGTGGGTGGCTAGCGACTATTTGAGCAGGCGTGACGATCTCCTTGCGGAGCAAACCCGCAATCATCGATTCGGCCATCACACCGCAGCCGATGAAGGCGAGCTTCGAACTTTCGGGCAGGCGAGTTTCCATTATTCGTAGCTAAGGGCCTCGACCGCATCGAGCCGGGCGGCTCGGAGTGCAGGATATAGCGACCCGATGGCGCCGCCGATCAGGCCGACGACCAAAGTGATGCCAAGCACAAGCGGGCTCATCTCGACTTCCAGCGTGGTGACCCGGGTGAGCAGGAATCGCGTCACGTAAGTCAGGACGACCCCCGCGACCACCCCGGAAAAGCTGAGCAGCATCGCTTCCTGGGCTATTGTCCAGGCGATCTTCGGATTGCTCATCCCGAGCGACTTCATGATTCCGATCTGGCGGGTCCGCTCGGTCACGGTCGTGTACATCGTCAGGAGAATGACAAGGGCACTGATAACGGCGGCGACCCCTATAAAGACG
Source organism: Acidobacteriota bacterium (assembly GCA_023415725.1). Classification (GTDB taxonomy): domain Bacteria; phylum Acidobacteriota; class Blastocatellia; order Pyrinomonadales; family Pyrinomonadaceae; genus OLB17. The sequence continues at coordinate 2,385 of JAEZJR010000047.1, read as the reverse complement.
TTGAGGAAGACGTTCAGAGCGGGAAAGCCCTGCATGTAAAGCTCTTCGAGCTCTTTTGTGAGCAGGATCTGATTATCGGGGAAGCGTTGGTGCAATCGCTCGGCGACCGCCCTTTCATCCTGGCCTTCGGCGATCTTTACGAGAAAGGCGGTGACTTTGCCCTCACCACCGAGCTGCTCCTGCATCGTCGCGAGCGGGATCTTTATGCGTGCTCCGGCCGCTGGCTCATACGTGCCGACGATCCGGAAGTCCCGTTCGTACATCCGGATCGCATCGCCAACCTTTAGGCTCTTCTGTTGCTGGAACGCGGTATCGATGATGCATTCGTCACCGGTGGTTCCGAGCGTCCGCCCTTCTTTTGTGTAGATCCCCACGACACCGGCGTATTCCTGATAATCGATGCCATCGATAAGCCGGCTGCCGGTGTTCGTATTTTCGGCTGCCACGGAATTCTGGCCGATCGCAACCACTTTGCTGACGCCTTCCACCTTCGCAATCTCATCGCGAAGCGAGATCGGTAGACGAAAGCTCTCCGCTCCGCTGATACCGAGGGTGCCGGAAGCCCGAAACATTATTTCCGCGCCGACGTTGCCTTCACGTTTGCCGCGTTCGCGCATGGAGCCGTTCGAGAGCCCGACGGTGAACACTATCAGCAGAACGCCGACGGCTATCCCCAGCACACTTACGACGGTGCGCGCAGGGCGGTGAAACATGTTCGACAGAACTAGAGATTCCATTTCTTACTGAGGGCGAGAATTTGTAGCGTTGTTGGCGGCCGCGGTGTCGGTTTCGCCGTCTTTATCCTTGTTGGCCTCGTCCGCCGGTTTCCATCCTGCCTTGCGAAGCGACTCGACCGCGTACCTAACAGGGACTGCCATGTTGGCGGCGGTGTTCTCGGTAAACACGCCGAAGTTGACGCCGATGACCTTACCGCTTTGCCCAAATAGCGGAGCCCCGGAACCGCCTTCCGCTGTTTTGGCATCGTGGACTATGCGGCGCGGGTCCATGTCGGTGATCGCCCCTTGAGTTGTTAGCGGCACGATCTTCTTCGACTGGGCGAGGAAGTTGATCAGGTTCTGCCTTGAATTGCCGAACCGGGCGTTGATCGACTTCGCTTCGTTATCGTCGACCATGGCCAGAAGCCGGTCGGGGCCGCTCGGATAGCCCATCGTCACGACGGTTTTCCCGATCGTTGCCGCCTCACTGTCCGGTTCGAGTGGCAAGGATGGGAGATCTGCGGGCACGGCGTTCGGATCGATCGAGGCCGCGGCGACATCTTCCCGTGATGAAAGGTCCCGAACCCGTAAGTTGAAGGGCTGAGCGTAGCCGGGGAAATAAACGACGAGCCTGGTGATGCGGGCACGGCCGTTATTGTCGCGGATCATCGTCATCACCGCATCGTCTTCGGTCCACGGCTGCATCACGTGCTTGTTCGTGACGATGTAGCCACCGCCGACGTGGAAGCCGGTGCCGATAAAGTCGTATTCCACCTTGCTGCCGGTGCCTTCGGTGGTAAGTCCGCCCATCGTAGGCCCGGCCGGCTGGGGTGGTGCATCCTCGGATGGAACGGGTTCGTAAGGGGCCGACTGGGCTGTCGTGTCTCCGTAACGAAGCGGTTTACCGTTGCTGCGGTCTACAAGGTCGTAAACGCCAACGATCAAGCAGACACCGGAGCCGTAATTGACGCGAACGTTCTGTGCCAAACTCTGGACGCCGATCAGTTCGCGGTTTGTTTGCTCGAGCGAGCCGAGTTGATTGCTCGCTTCGCCAAGTTGGTCGCGCAGCCGCCGGATGATATCGGCCTGAGTTTCGGATTGCTCGCGGTTCTGGCGAAGCTCCTCGCTGACCGCGTACCCGAGATAAAGAACGCCGGTGATGAAGCCGACGGTCAGCACAAGGGCGATCAACTTAGAGCTCCACGAGATCTCGCGGGAAAGCTCGCGGACGAATTCACGAAGAAACGCCTTGGCCTCGTCTGGCCGTGGTGAAGCGGCGGCGTCGAGGGCAGCCTCCTCGATGAACTGGGCGACGTGCCGCGGTTCACGGTTCGTTTTGATCAGGGAACCGCGTTTGGCCAGCGAGAAGAACGAGAAGCTGATGTCCGTGCCGCCGATGCTCAGGACGTCCCCGTCGGAAACGGCGATGTAACGGCGGATCGGCTTGTGGTTTATCGTGAATTCGAGGCTGGGGTCGAAATTGATGACGCGGTACACACCATCGTTGTTCTCCAACTCGATCCAGAGGCCGTCAGCGTCGACCTGCCTGGTTTCGATCTGAAGATCACAGTTTTCATCGGAGCCAATCCTTATCCGTTCTTCCGAAAAAAACTCGGTCCGCCTGTCAGAGCCGACCTCGATGTGGATGATAATGCCTGTCGCCATTTAC
>JAEZJR010000014.1 GCA_023415725.1 Acidobacteriota bacterium | reverse complement strand
CTTCTCGGGAGTCTTGGCCGGCTCAGCCGCGGTCCTGGCGGCTTTGGCCGGGATCGGCTTCGCCGGGGTGCGTGCCTGCGAAGGTTCGGCAGCGGCGGGCTGCGAATCTGAAGGCTGTTCCTCCGTCACCGCAGCCTGCTGTGCGGGAGCTTGGGTCTGCGGTTCGGTGGGAGCGGGTTGCTCGGTCGCCGGAGCTGGGGCGGCAGGCGCCGTTGTCGTAGTTGCTGACGGCGGAGTCGCTTGCTGCGGAGATGGAGTCGAACTCGAACCAAGGAACACCCATCCGCCAACGGCGGCAAGAACGAGTACTACAAAAGCGCCGACGATCATCGGCATCTTCGAACCGGAGCCGGCCTCTTCATAAGAGAAGGTCGATTCTACCGAGTCGGAAATACCTGCGGCAGGTGTTGTGACCATCGATTCGGGAGCTTCCGTCGTTATAGGAGCTTCAACCGTCTCGATGACAGCTTCGGCCACGTTGCCGGAGCCGACCTCAGGTTCTTTGGCAGTAGCGCCAACCGAGTTGGGCTCGATGGTGAGTTCGAGAAGATTCTCCTCGTAGGGCGCGTTTTCGGGGTCAGCGACCGAAGGCGACGAACTATGAATTGCGGCTTCGGCGACGGCCTTACGGGCCGCTTCCTCTTCTTTCAGCCGCTGTTCAGCCTCCGCCGCACGGCGCTCGGCAGCGAGCCTCATTTCTTCGGCTTCGCGGAGTTTCTGTTCAAGAAGCTCGGCCGCTCGGCGCTTTTCTTCCTCGATCTCGCGAGCTTTTTGTTCTTCGAGCTCTTTAGCTTTCTGTTCGACGAGTTTCTGGATCTGCTCCTGGCGTGCTTTCTCGGCGAACTTCAGTTCTGCCGCGGCTTCGGCGAGTTCGCGCTCCTCCTCGTCGGCTTGTTCCTGCGAACGGCTGATAGCGGTCCGGAGCACCTGGCGCATTATCACCGCCGAGTCGAAACGCTCCTCCCGTTTGATCTGCATCGCACGCATGATCACGTCGGAGACTTCCTCGGTAACTGAGGGGTTTACCTTGCTGGGTGATTGCAGAGGATCGGGGTTGCCGTCGAGCATCTCGATGGAGCGTTCGAGCGGGTCGACGGGCACGCGGCCGGTGAGAAGATAATAGAGCGTCGCACCGACGGAATATATATCGCTTCGCGCGTCGGGGGCAGATTTCAGTATTTTTTCGGAGCGGTCATCGTAGCTATTGATGATTACCTTCTGCGATGCGGCGTCCAGGTCTTCCCAAAGGAGTTCCAGCGGAGAATAATTGAGAGACGCCGAACTGCCGCCTTCCGAATCGATGCTAGTCGATATAGGTGCATCCCCGGCCGGAGTGGCGTAAGCGAGTAGTTTGACCTTACCGTCCTGTAGAAGTCGAATTTGTTTCGGCTGAACTTGTCGGTGAATTATCGGCGGTGCGAAATTGTGCAGGTAGTGCAGCGCGTCGAGGATCTGGTCTCCCCACCCGGCCGCCTCCGAAAGCGAGAAAGGGAGTTTGTTGCGTTGGAGGGCGGATTCAAGGTCGTCGCCTTCGATCGATTCCATCACAAGGTACTGCCGCCCGATCTCTGAGAAATAGTCCTCAACGTGGATCAGCGAATCGTGGCGGACGGAGGCGAGCATCTGTGCCTGGTTTACGAAATTGAGCCTCAGAGTTTCTTGCTGGGCGGCGGTCGTCACCTTGTTCATCCTTGCGACGATCTCCTTCACGACAACCTTAGTGTCGCGAACGGTATCGTAACCGTGGAAGACGGTGCTCTCGCTGTTTTCGGCGATCGGATGGTCGAGGCGGTATCGGCCTTCTTGTAAGAGTGCAGAAGTAGCGGGCATATTCGATTGAAAAGAGAAGTAGTGCGGCGCGAACGGTGGTGGGTGGGAAGCATTAGCTGCCTCAACCATTATATACAAAAATGTTAAAAATGGAAGAGGTTTGTTGGGAAAAGTTTAACAATTTGAATTAAGTGCAGAATTTGCGAAGCTGGAAATAAGTGAAATACAGGAAATATCAGGCGGACCCTATGTTTAACCGCCCGGTTGTGCATCCGTTCAAATTGATTTGAACGAAACGAAATAACAGGTGGCTTTCGATCCGAAAATTAAAAGCAGCGAGATCACGCCAGAGAGCGTTTACCTGAATCGCCGAAACTTCATTCGCGCGGGAATTTTGGCGGGCAGCGCGGCTGTGACGGGGGCGGCGTATCGATTCTTCAGCCCCGCCGTCTCGGGAGGCGCGGCGACCGAAGTTCCAGGTGATGTCGCTGCGGCCCCGGCCGGTTCCGAAGCCCTTACGTCGTTCGAGGACATCACGAATTACAACAATTACTACGAATTCTCGACGAGCAAAGCGGCGGTCGCGCGGGCGGCCAAGGATTTTGTCACACGCCCGTGGACGATCGACGTCGGAGGGCTCGTCCATCGCCCGAAGGTCTTCGACATCGACGAACTTTTGAAGATAGAACAGGAGGAACGGATCTATCGGTTTCGCTGCGTGGAGGCCTGGTCGATGGTGATTCCCTGGACGGGCTTTCCGCTGAAGAAACTCCTGGATCAAGTCGAACCAATGGGTTCGGCACGATATGTAGCTTTCGAAACGTATTACGCAAATAAGGGGTTGGACCCGGCAGCGAAATTGCCGCCCGGGCCGAACGGTATGCAGTCCTCGTTTTCCGCCGGGATCGATTTCCCGTACGTTGAGGGGCTGCGGCTCGACGAAGCTCTGCATCCGCTGACGGTCCTCGCGACAGGGCTTTACGGCAAGCCGATGCCGAACCAAAACGGGGCTCCGATCAGGCTTGTTGTGCCCTGGAAATACGGTTTCAAGGGCATCAAGTCGATCGTTAATATCACGTTGACGGAAACGGAGCCGCCGACAACGTGGAATATCGCCAATTCAGATGAATACGGTTTCTATTCGAACGTAAATCCTAACGTCGACCACCCGCGATGGTCGCAGGCGACCGAGCGGCGGATCGGAGAGTTCGGCCGCAGGGAGACGCTAATGTTCAACGGGTATGCCGATGAGGTCGCGGGGCTTTACGCGGGGATGGATCTGAAGAAGTTTTTCTAAATGGCACAGGTGATTTCGATCAAAGATTCGGCAAAGCCGGTGCGGAGGACCGCTGGCGATGTTGCCTTCGGCAAGGCACTTATTTCGGTGAACACTCTCGTGCCCCTGGCGTTTATTTTGTACGACTGGTCGCGAGGGCGGTTGGGAGCGAACCCGATCGAGTTCTTTTTAAGGGCGACAGGCGTTTTGACGCTTACCTTTCTGCTGATAACGCTTGCGGTCACGCCGCTGCGGAAACTCACGGGTCGAAACGAACTCGTCAAATACCGGCGAATGCTCGGGCTTTACGTTTTTTTCTACGCGTGCCTGCATTTGGTGACTTACAGTATTTTTGACCAGAGCCTTGATCTGCCTGCGATAGTCGCGGACGTGATCCAGCGCCCATTTATCGCAGTCGGGATGGCGGCGTTTCTTATGCTTGTACCTCTGGCCGTCACATCGACGAACGGTTGGGTGAAGAGGTTAGGAGGGAAGAACTGGAGCCGGCTTCATAAACTCAGTTACGTGATCGCCGCGTTCGGCGTGATCCATTTTTGGATGATCGTGAAGTCGGATGTTTTTTATCCGGTGTTATTCGGACTGGCCCTTTTGGCCCTATTAGGATGGCGGATCTGGAAGTGGTTAGACGCGCGAAAGCCGATCACTTAGAACTTAAAGGCCGGAACGACGGAGAAAGTTCGGGATTTAGCTACCGCCGTAATTACCACTTCCCCAAACCTGAAAGCTTCAGAATGCTATCGAACAGGCTTTTGCGCGAAGGTGCGGCGATAATCCTGGCCGCTTAGTTCTACGGTCTTGCACATTTCAAAGAGCCGCGATCTCAGCCTGACGCCGATTCGGTCTTCGAGCGTTTCCTCACGGTCGTTCTTTCGATCGTCAAGATAGTTGGTGGTGAAGATGGTCAGTTTCTGGTCGTTGTAGCGGGTGTTGATGATGTGGGCCATCGTGTCGCGGACCCAATCGGTCGGCTTTGAGGCTCCGAGTTCGTCGAGAACGAGCACGTCCGTGTTGAGTACGGGGGCAAGTACGGCTAATTCCGAGGTACGCGTGTTCGAGTTGTACGAATCCTGGATCTCCTTCAATAGCGAGCCGAATTCATAAAAGAGACACCCAAATCCGCGTTCGGTAAGGCCTTTAAGTATAGAAACCGCAAGATGTGTCTTGCCCACGCCGACGGGCCCGGTAAAAAGCAGCCCCTGATCCACGGCCGGGTACTCCATAGCGAGTTTGGTGGCGAATTTGAATGCTCGGTCTTGTGATGGATTCTGGGGAGTGTAGTTGTGGAAGTGGCACTCTTCGTATCGCCTCGGCAACTTCACTCTAGCGAGTTGGTTGGAGTGAACGCCCTGCGTCCGGCACGAGCACGGGCGGGCACCTTTGCCGGCAATGACCTCGATGCCCGTTCCGAGGCAGAACTCGCAAATGTTTGGGTCGGGCTCCGGGAGGGAGTCGGGGATGCGGACCTCGGCTTTTGGGACGGCGGTGAGTTTCGGGTTCTTGGATCTGGGCGACTGCATGGTCTCAGGTAGAAAATGGATTATAGCATCGCTTCCCGGTTTATGTATTCACGCCGACGAGTGAACACTGCTGCGTATGGTATATTTTAATTTCTGAAGTACTGCTGTCTTTAAATGAGTTTCTTTCGTAATCTGCTATTGCGCTTCGGCCTGGCCGATGCCGCGGCTGAACGCACCGCCATCAATGTCTTCCTTCTCGATGACGACACTCGCCGTCATAAGTGGTTCCGTTCACGTTTTGAAGGCGATAATGTGGTCATCGCGGAGACCGTGGAAGAGGCCAAGGAACGGCTCGCTGAGGGGGCGTTCGACGCGATCTTTCTGGATCACGACCTGCTGCCCCACCACTACGAGAGCAATGACCACGATGATTTCGCCAGCACCGGGATGGCGATAGCCGAGTGGCTTAACGAGCGGGATGACCTGCACCGCGCGGCGACGATCATTGTCCACACTCGAAATGCCGACGCGGCGATACCGATGGTTCTAAAGTTGAGGGAATCAGGCCGCAACGTGGAATACTGCGCCTTCCCGATGCTGGACCTCAAAATAAAAAACTACTGGAAGCGATAACTGCGAACTAACGCCAGAACTACCGAGATTTCAATCCATTCAAGATCAGATCAGCGACGCGGGTTGCCTTTTTTTCGATCTCCGAGCGCTCTCCGAGTTCGTATGCGCTGAGGCTGTAGGGTAGCAGGGCGTTGGTCGCGTCGATCAGTGTGCGGCCCGTTTCGATCGGGTCTTTGGCTTTGAACACACCCGCCGCTTTCCCCTCGGCGATGACCTTGGCGAAGATCTTCGCCTCTTCTTCAAAATAACGACGGCGGCGTTCGAGCAGACGGGAACGCACCTGCCCGAGAAGCTCGTTCATGCTCTGGGAGTAATGCTGAACGCTGTCGAACCGCAGGAGGACACGTTCGGTGAGCATCTTTTTGAGCCGATTTTCGGGAGAGCTTTTCGATTCGGCGATCGCGAATATGCGACTTTTAACACGCTCCACAATGCGGTCGACGTGCGAGAGAGCGATCTCCTCTTTACTCTCAAAGTGCAGATAGACACTGCCTTTCCCGATGCCGACCTCTTTAGCGAGGTCGTCGATGGTCATCTTCTTGTAACCGTATCTGGCGAGTAGGCGGTCGGTGGCGTCAAGGATGGCGTCACGGGTGCTCTGCGGCTGGGCTGAATCTCTCATTTTCATTGACCGATGACTGAATATTGTTTCCGGTCATCCCTGGAAACGATTCTAACACAACCTTGAGCTTAGGCAAGCGAGCCTCTAGAGGCCTGCCTTGTCCCATTTTCGGATGGTATCGGTGATCAGGCCGGCGACCTTGTCGGTGACCTTTTTGTAATAAAGGTCCGCTTTGGCCTGGTCGAATTTCGGGAAGCCCTGACCTTTCTGATATAGCCCTATCGAGGAAGGGAAGGGGACAGCCGACCACGTCCCCGAAGGCGGGTAAGCGGTCGCGAGGTCGTCGTTGTAGCGCTCCTTGTGCACGAGCGTCGGGTCGATCGCCTGTATGAACGCGGTTTCGTTGAGTCCGGCGTGGCCGCCGTCCTCACCGAACACTTCTTTTGTCTCGTCGGAAGCGAACGACCACCAGTTGATCACGAGCGTGCGGATGCGCTTCTCCGCAGCAACCTCCGCCGCGATCGAGTTCAGAACTGCCGTCTGCCCGCCGCCGTGGCCGTTGAGGATGATGATGTTGCGGAACCCATTTTTAGCGAGCCCCTCGAGGACCTGTTTCACGAAGGGCCGGTAAGCCGCCTCCGTGATCTGGAACGCTCCCGGGTAAGCCTCCATCGAGCCGGTCATGCCGTAAGGAAGCGTGGGGGCGATCAGCGCATTTGTTCGCCTCGCGATCGTTCTAGCCATGGCGGTCGGTGCCGTGTTGTCCGCACCGTTGTTTACGACGCCATGCGGTTCGAGCGTACCTGTCGGCAGAAGCACGGTGGTTATCTTCGACGGCACCACTTCTTTGAACTCCATCCAGTTGATCCGGTCCATCTCGCGGGTGGAAACGATGTCTTTCTCTGTTTGGGCTTTGGCGAAACATTGGAGAGCGGAAATGAATAGGGCTACCAGTATTAGCTTTTTCATTAGTTGTTTTCGGTGTTTCTATTCCGTCTTATTCCGTGCGTTCTGTGTATTCCGTGGTTAATCAACTGAAACCACGGAACACACGGAACGCACGGAATAAAGAAAATATAATCCTCGGGTAGACTGGATCTACGCGCGATTATTCAAAGTAATTCCTGCCGGCGAGTTTCTCCGGCATCAGATCCTCAGACTGCTCTTCCGTCTTCTTTCCGTAACCTAGATCTTTCATCAGTTTCGTCGGGGCGTTGCGGATCTGCATCGGCACAGGGAGGTTGCCGTGTTTGTTTGCGTCCTCCATAGCCATTCCAATGGCGTCGTTGGCGGCCCGGCTTTTCGGCGCGTTTGCAAGATATGCAGCGCCGTGTGCCAGGTTGAGGCTGCATTCGGGGTAGCCGATCGTCTCGACCGCCCGGAAGACCGCATTGGCCAGCACAAGAGCCATCGGGTCGGCCAGCCCTACGTCCTCTGAAGCGAATATCACCATCCGGCGAGCGATGAACTTCGGGTCCTCGCCCGATTCGATCATCCTCGCCAGATAATACATCGCGGCGTTCGGCTTGCTCGCACGCATCGACTTGATAAATGCGCTGATGACGTTGTAATGTTCCTCGCCCTTTTTGTCGTACCGGAGGAATTTGGACTGCAGGGTTTCCTTGAGCGATTCGACCGTGATGGTCTCATAAAGCCGCGCTGTATTCTCCAGCATCGTGATCGCTTGCCGGGCATCGCCGTTCGCCATCTCGATAAGCCATTCCCGAGCCTCATCCGGCACATTCAAGCCCGTGCGGTCGATGATCCGGCGCATGTCCTCGTCCCGAAGTTCTTCGAGCACGAAGACGCGGAGGCGCGAGAGCAAGGCGGGAATAACCTCGAAGCTTGGGTTCTCCGTGGTCGCGCCGATGAGCACCAGTTCACCGCTCTCGACGAACGGCAGCAGGAAGTCCTGCTGTGCTTTGTTGAACCGGTGGATCTCGTCGAGGAAGAGCACCCTCGGTTGGTCGAACATCACGCGTTCCTTGATTATCTTGCGGATGTCCTCTTTGCCCGCGGAAACCGCCGACAATTCATAGAACGCGGCGTTTATCGCGTTCGCGTAGATACGTGCTAGTGTGGTTTTTCCCGTCCCCGGCGGGCCCCAGAGAACAAATGAGAAAACGTGGCCCTGTTCGATCGCCACGCGAAATGGCTTACCCGGGCCGACAAGATGTTCCTGCCCGATGTACTCGTCCAGATTCGCTGGACGGATCCGGTTTGCGAGTGGTTCCATATTAGCCGCGACCCTTAAAATCTATCACGAATTTCGTGCGGTTGATCACGCCACCACCCTTGTTTCGCGCTTCCAACCCCAGTAACTATATAAAGCCCCGGCCGGGCTTAGAAGAATCCGGAAAACCCGATATTCTAGACATCGACACCTGCGAGGTGACATAAGCACGATCTGCTTTTCGTAAAAACATTTACGAGAGAAGTTTCATCCCCCGCAGCGTACGCAAGATTCTTTTCCGATCGGTACCTGTATTTTCGTCGATGAATGCCGAAGTCGGCATGGATAGACGAACGGAAAAGAACATTAGACCGAAGATCACTCATAAAGAATGACTCTAAAAATACGACCAAAAGAAGAATGTAAATGGGACATCGTGAGCCTGGGCGAGGTGATGCTGCGGCTCGATCCGGGCGACAAGCGGATACATACAACGCGCACGTTCGACGTATGGGAGGGCGGGGGCGAATATAACGTCGCTCGCGGCCTGAAACGCTGTTTCGGGCTGGATGCGGCAATCGTCACAGCGCTGGCCGACAACCCTATTGGCCGCCTCGTGCAGGACTTGATGTATCAGGGCGGCGTTGACCAATCACACGTCAAATGGGTCAAATACGACGGCGTCGGGCGCACCGTCCGCAATGGGATGAACTTCACCGAGCGTGGTTTCGGCGTAAGGGCCGCACTAGGGTGCTCCGACCGTGGCCATACAGCAGTATCTCAGCTCAAGCGGGGCGATATCGATTGGGAAACGGTCTTCGGAAAGGAGGGGGCCCGCTGGTTCCACACCGGCGGTATCTTCTGTGCGCTTTCGGAATCAACGCCCGAGGTCGCGAAAGAAGCGATGGAGGTGGCCAAAAAATACGGCACCATAATTTCGTATGATCTTAATTACCGCGATTCGCTGTGGCGTTCCATCGGCGGTCAGGCAAAAGCTCAGGAAGTGAACCGCGACCTGGCGAAATACGTGGACGTGATGATCGGTAACGAAGAGGATTTTACTGCATGTCTCGGGTACGAGGTCGAAGGCCAGGATGAACACCACTCCAAACTTGAAGTGACGAACTTCGAAAAGATGATCCGCAAAGCGGTGGCCGATTATCCGAACTTCAGCGTGGTTGCGACGACCCTTCGCAACGCCAAGACGGCCTCCGTCAACGATTGGGGCGCCGTTTGCTTTACCGAAGGACAGCTGTATCAGGCTACGCTGAGAGAGGACTTAGACATTTTCGACCGCGTTGGTGGAGGCGATTCGTTCGCGTCGGGTTTGATCTACGGTTTCCTTACCGGAGAATCACCCGAATGGGCGGTGAACTGCGGTGCCGCGCATGGGGCTCTTGCGATGACCACCCCGGGTGATACGACCACGGTCGGACTCGCTGACGTCCTGCGAGTGATGAAAGGAGGCGGTGCCCGGGTGGCAAGGTAATATGGATAAAAGATCTATAGTTCAACAGATCGAGGACATCGGTCTCGTACCGGTAGTGCGGGCCTCTTCGGCCGATGAGGCGATGCAGGTGATCGACGCGATCAAGGCCGGCGGCGTCAACGTGCTCGAGATAACCATGACGGTGCCCGGGGCGGTGCGCGTGATCGAGAACGTTTGCGATAAATACGGGGATGAGGTTCTCGTCGGAGCGGGCACCGTACTCGACCCCGAAACCGCCCGTGCATGCATGCTGGCCGGGGCCCGTTTCATAGTGAGCCCCGCATTAAACCTGGAGACGATCGCGATCTGTCACCGCTACAGTGTTCCCGTCATGCCGGGCGTGCTTACCCCGACCGAAGTGATCACCGCCTGGAGCGCGGGGGTGGATTTCGTGAAGGTCTTTCCCGCAGGGTCGGTCGGAGGCGCCAGTTACCTCAAGAATCTCAAAGGGCCTTTCCCTCAGGTGAAGATGATCCCCACGGGCGGCGTTTCGCTAAAGACTGCTGCGGATTTCATCAAGGCCGGAGCAAGCGCACTGGGCGTTGGCACCGATCTCGTCGATGTGAAAGCCATCCGCGCAGGTGATCCGCAAATTGTCACAGAACGGGCACGACAATTCGTTGACTTAGTGAGGGACGCGAGAGCGTCCTAGTGGAAATTCCGAACAACAAAAAGCCGCTGGAAATTTCCAGCGGCTTTTTTCGATCTCGGAGATTGTGGTGGCCAGGGACGGAATCGAACCGCCGACACCGTGATTTTCAGTCACGTGCTCTACCAACTGAGCTACCTGGCCGGAATTGCCCGAATCGCCTTCGAGCAAAACTTGAGTTTAGATAAGGTAAACGGCGATGTCAAACGAGTAGCGGGCATGCGAATTAAGACCGCCGGCGACCGGAAAATTTATTTGACAAAGGGGTGGGCGCGAATATAATCGTGTTTGCCGGCCGTTAGCCTATGGCGGCCGCACTCACCTTCCGAAACGTTTGATACCTGCCCGTGCCGGTTCGAACGCCGTCACTGACCTCCAGCGACGCAACATTCGAGCCGGCACAGCTATGTTCGAATTTATTAAGGATCAAAAATAAAAAAGGGAAGCGAGGTGCTTCCCTTTTTTATTTAATTGGTGGTGAAGCTTACGCTTGAGCAGCTTCGGCCTTCGCGAAACCGAGCACCGATTTCACTTCGTCCTCGATGCGGTCGCGAAGTTCCGTGTTTTCCTTGAGCATGTTCTTCACATTCTCGCGGCCCTGACCGAGGCGTTCGCCCTTGTAAGAGAACCACGCACCGCTCTTGTCCACGACGTTGTTGTTCGTGGCGAGATCGATCAGATCGCCCTCGCGCGAGATGCCCTCGCCGTACATGATGTCAAACTCGGTCTCGCGGAAAGGCGGAGCGACCTTGTTCTTAACAACTTTGACACGGGTGCGGTTGCCGACGACCTTATCGCCTTCCTTGATCGCACCGATACGGCGAATGTCCAGACGCACGCTCGCGTAGAATTTCAACGCCTTACCGCCCGTGGTCGTTTCCGGAGAGCCGAAGAACACACCGATCTTTTCGCGGAGCTGGTTGATGAAGATAAATGTCGTCCTCGAGTTCGCGACGATCGCCGTGAGTTTGCGGAGCGCCTGCGACATCAGTCGAGCCTGCAAACCAGGCAGGGAATCGCCCATTTCGCCGTCGAGTTCCGCACGGGGAACGAGCGCCGCGACGGAGTCAATAACGATCACATCCACGCTGTTCGAACGGACGAGGGTTTCGGCGATCTCGAGCGCCTGTTCACCGGAATCCGGCTGCGAGATCAGAAGGTCGTCGATGTTTACGCCGAGCTTTCCGGCATATTCCGGGTCCATCGCATGCTCGGCATCGATGTATGCCGCAACGCCGCCGGCCTTCTGGGCCTGGGCGACCACCTGCAACGCCAGCGTAGTTTTACCGGAGCTTTCCGGCCCGTAAACTTCGACAATTCGGCCGCGGGGCATCCCGCCGACGCCGATCGCAGCGTCAAGGCTGAGGCAGTTCGTCGAGATCGATCCGGCCTCTTCATGCGGCCGCTCGCCGAGCCTCATGATCGAGCCTTTTCCGAATTTCTTTTCTATCTGAAGCAGGGCTGATTCGATCGCTTTAGCTTTATCCATAGGTTTTTAAGATCCTCTCAGTAATCAGTACTCTAGCATACTTGGATGCAAGTTGCACAGATGAAACACATATTTTTTCGCAAAAGTTTCGGGAAGATCATGTGCGGTCGGCTGATCTTTTTAGAACGCCGTAAGTGTAGACGAATCCGCCCCGGTTGGCAAAGAATCTCCCCAGACTTCCGGATGCGAAAGGATATCGATGATTAATAAAACATCGCGGTTCGCCACAACGTAGTTACTTGCGTAGGTTCGCTCAAAACAGTTAGAGTTGCCTTTTATAATCGGCATGGAACTTTCCCGCCTCATAGGCCAGGTACTGGACGACAAATACCGCATCGAACGCGAACTCGGCCGCGGCGGTATGGGCACCGTGTACCTTGCCACGCACGTCGGGACGGAACGCCCGGTGGCGGTCAAAGTGATCTCGCCGCAGTACATGCAGCGGCCCGAATTCGTGGAAAGGTTCCGCCGCGAGGCTCGCGCTGCCGGCCGGCTTCGCCACCCGAATGTCGTGAACGTGACCGATTTCGGATTCGCCGACACCTCGGAAGGTACCGTCGCTTACCTCGCGATGGAATACCTCGACGGATGCACGCTCGGTGAGATTCTTGAGGAAGAAAAGAATCTTCCCGTCGCATGGACGCTCGACATTCTCGAACAGGTTTGCTCGGCCGTCCATGAAGCACACGAGCAGGGCATCATCCACCGTGACCTGAAGCCGGACAACATCTGGCTGGAGCCGAATCAGCGCGGCGGATACACCGTAAAGGTTCTCGATTTCGGTATTGCCAAGCTCGAAACGAGCACGGACCAGATCCTCGACGGTGCCGAAGAGATCGACATATCCACAGCCCCGAACGTCCGCGAGACGTTAATGGATATTGCGCCGGACTTAACGTTGCACGGCGGAACCGCAAATCCTACTTATTTGTCCGAAGCCGCGACCGCGATGATCAATGTCAGGCCGGACGACGTCGCGGTGGCATCAGAGAAGAAGACCGCGATCCTCCAGCCGGTCGGAGTCGATGGCCAGGAAGACGTAAGCACGAAGCTAATGTCCGACGGCGACCCATCGGCCGTTCCCGTTACGCTCCGCTCCACTTCGTTCGATTCGCTTCCAACTAAAGACTTAACCCGCGTTGGAGCGGTTCTGGGTACTCCGCTTTATATGTCGCCGGAGCAGTGCCGGGGCGAAAAGCTTGATGCACGCTCGGACGTTTACAGCCTCGGCGTTATCGCCTACCAAATGCTCTCAGGGCATACGCCTTTCAGCGGCGATTTCACTCAGGTGATGGAGGCGCACAAGTTCGAACCCGTTCCGCCCTTTAAGGTAAAGAAGGTGCGGAAGAAGCTGCGTCGCACCATCTTCTCCGCATTAGAGAAAGACCCCGCAAACCGGCCGCAATCCGCTGAAGCCTTCGCGACCATACTGCGTGCTCGTTCCGAAGGTATATTCGGCCTGCTTCGCCGCGCGGGGATGATCTACACCGAGCACATCACAAAGTTCCTCGGGCTGGCGATCCTGTTCATGGCGCCGATGATGGTGCTAACCACATTGCTCGTCACTTTCGGTATCCTCGAGGCGACGGAGCAGATCTCTAACTCGACAAGGCAAATACTTTCCGCCCCGGTTGGGATTCTCCAGTTTTTCGCCACCTCGCTGGGCGCTTATCTGATAATCGGGACCGCCACGTGGATAGTGACGCAATACTTCGCCGTTCCGCTGAGACCAATTCGTGTTCGGGCCGCACTCCGCGCCTCCAAACAGAAATGGAAACGTTTCCTGGGGACGGGTTTGTTAACGACGCTCTCGCAGATCATCATCGGCGTCGGGAGCATTCTGATCGTGGGCGGTGTGCTCGCACTGATCGCGATGCTCATATTTGGTTTTAACGGCATCGCGATCGGCATCTCGGCCGGGATCGGTGCATTGGTAGGTCTTGCAGCGTTTCTTATGACCGGAGTGCTTACGTCACTAGTCGGGCCGGTCGTAATGATGGAAAACCTTAAAGGGCTTGCCGCAATCAAACGTTCGTTCGCGCTCGCAAGGCGCTCCCTGGTCACGTCTATGGCCGCCGTGTTCTTGATGTTCATTATCCCGACGATGGTCGCCGGCCTGGTCTCGACGGCCGTAAATCTCTCGGTCCGAGGCGTTAGCAAGGAAGCCGAGAAGGTCGAAACGGTGAAAGATGGCGATAAAACGACGGTGCAGTTGAGCGCCGGGGAAGCAGAGGCCTCCGCCGAAGAAGAGCCGGATATAAATATCAGCATCGGTAAGGAACCGGGCGTCCGAGTAATGAACATGGACGCCGACACCCGCAAGCGGTTGCGTAACGCGATCGCGGATATGTTGATGCAGGTCTTCCTTCTGCCGATACAAGTGTTAACGACCTCGTTCACGGCGATAATTATTGCTCTCCTGTATCTAAAGACCCGCCAGGCCGCGGGTGAGCCGCTGCAGGAGCTGCTTTCGAACTTTGAGGAATCGGACCAGCCGCGCAGGAAATGGCAGGAGCGCGTTAGGCAGCGTTTGCTGCAATCGGGGAGAGTGTCGAGCAAACCCACCGGATGAAATTTTTCAGGCGAGATCTGCTGTTATTGATTTTCGCTGCCTGTGCCTTCGTTTCCAGCGTTAACGGCCAGGTGCGGCGTGAGCTTTCGATCGCGCAAGGGGCTTCGATAGAGATCGTCAATAAATACGGCAAGGTGGAAGTGGCCGCCGTGCCCGAAGACTCCGTCCGACTGGGAACCCTCATCGCAAACGGGAAGACCCCGATCGCCGAGACCGAACTCGACATCACCAATACAAAAGGTGCACTCCGCATCGAAGCGAAACCCGCGAGCCGCAGCAACCGCGTTGATATCTCGCTCACGGTGCCTGAGCGCACCAAGCTGAAGATTACGACGCTCGACGGCGAGGTCCGCGTTTCAGGTGATCTCGAATCGGTCGAGGCCGTCACGGAGACCGGCACGATCGCCGCCGATGTCCCGACCGACGAGGTCAAATACGACCTGGTCTGGCGCTCGTCGCGCCCGCGGTTCTTGAGCGATTTCGAGCTCGAGAAAGTCAAAGAGAGATCCGCGGGCAAGTTCTCCATCAGCGGTAAATACCAGTCAGATTCGCCCGATGTCCCTGAGGGATCTGCCTTGTCCGAACCATCCGCTGAAGGGAACGGCAGTTCCGAAACCGCTGAGGGCAACGGCGACAGCAAGCCCGAAAAACCAAAGACCAGAGACAAAAAAACAAAGACGGTTTCCCTAAAATTCACCACCGACCGCGGGATCGTCCTCCTAAACGTTCCACCGGGCGAGGTGATGAGCGATCTGCGCGAGAGGCCGTTGACCGAGGCTGCGAAGGCGATCATTCGCAGCGGCGATACCGTGCTAATGGACGCGATCCGCCGGGCGAGTCCGAAATATTTCGGCGACTACGCGAGCACCCTGCCGCCGATGAGGCGCGAGCCGGGACTTAATGTTCTTCCGCCAATGAGCGACGCTCGATCGCCGTCCATAAAGACAGCCTCAGTTCGGGTCACCGACCTTCAGAACCGGGCAGTTCCGGGACTTACAAAAGAGGACCTCGAGGCTATGGAAAGCGGCGAGCCCCGCGAGATCCTCTCGATCAAGCAGAGCACCGCTCCGGTGAATCTGGTGCTGCTGATCGACGTTTCCGGTAGTGTCGACAACTACGTCAATTTCATCCGCAAGGCCGCGAGGGCGTTCATCCAGACGGTGGATCCGCACGACCGTGTCTCGATCGTCATCTTCAACGAAGACGTAAAGGAACTCGCGACGTTCTCGACCGACAAGGGCAAGCTTTCCGAGAGCCTCGACACCTTCGACGCGGGCGGCGGCACCGCGTATTACGACGCGATCGGTTACACCCTTACCGACACGCTGAGATCACTTCGCGGCGAGCGAACGGCGATCGTTGTGCTCTCCGACGGCGATGACAACCGCTCCTTCCTTCCGTTCGAATCGCTCGTCGGCTCGATCGAGGAAAGCGGGGCATTGTTATACCCGCTCTACGTCCCAACCAGTTTGATAGCTCAGGCTTCCAGCGACCCGAACGCTGCCGTCGATCCGCTGCGTTCACGTTACCTCAGCAACGATCTCACTTCGAAGGCCGATGCAGAAGGGAAGCGGCTCGCCGAGATATCCGGAGGGGTGTATTACCCGATCACGCAGCTCAACCAGATCCAGACCGCCTACGAAGACATCGTCGTCCAACTTCGCACTTCTTACGACGTCATCTTTCGCTCAGAATTCGCTTCACAAGACGGTAAACCCTCACCGCGACTTAAGATCAAGTCCAGGCGGCCCAACACCTTTGTACAGGTTCGATCCGTAGCCACTCGCCGGTAAATTCGCCCGAACCAGCTATATTTATCCATTTCTCGCTAGTTGCGGATTTTTATCTCTCCTCAGGATTCCGGTTAAGTCCTTCCACCTCCATTTAATTGATGATTGTGGCCTTTCGAGTGAATCGGACCGGATCCAGGTGAGGTCGGAAATATACTCCGAACACGTCCGGTGAATTCCCACGTGCTACAATCTCAACCGAGAATGGACAGCCCGCTCCTGCAATCTTTGTTCGACAATATCGAACCCCGAGCCCAATCGGTTTCCGAGTTGACCTCCGACATCAAAACGGCGCTCGAAGGCCGTTTTTCGAGTGTATGGGTTGAAGGAGAGATCACGAACTTCCACGCTCACGGCTCGGGTCACTGGTATTTTTCGCTGAGCGACGGCGATGCAGTGCTGAAGGCAGCATGCTTCAAGGGGCACAATTACCGCATTCGTTTCAAACCGTCCAATGGCCTGCAGGTCCGATGCCGCGGGCGTTTGTCCGTTTACGAACGGCGCGGCGATTACCAACTGATGGTGGAATCGCTGGAACCGGTCGGAGAGGGGGCACTAACCGTCGCTTTTGAGCAGATCAAGGCGAAGCTTAATAAAGAAGGCCTTTTCGACGAGGACAAAAAGCGGCCGATTCCGCCTTACCCGAGAACCATCGGTATCGTGACCTCGCCGACCGGGGCTGCTCTTTACGACATCATTACAGTGCTTGATCGGCGTGCCCGGGGAGTGAATGTCGTGATCATCCCGACGCAGGTGCAGGGCGAAACGGCAGGCGACCAGATCGCCGCCGCGATCCGCCTGGCGAACGAATACTGCGACGGGTGCCTGGAAGATAAAAAGATCGACGTGCTGATCGTCGGGCGTGGCGGCGGATCGAGCGAGGACCTTTGGGCGTTCAATGAGGAACAGGTCGCGAGGGCGATCCGAGGGTCAAAGATCCCGGTGATCTCTGCGGTCGGGCACGAAGTGGATTACACGATCGCGGACCTGGTCGCCGACCTCCGCGCTCCCACGCCGTCCGCCGCTGCGGAGATCGTCGCGAAGGCGGAAGCGGAGATCGAGGAGCAGCTTCGCCGGGCCCACGATGACCTCTTCGGCTCGATGAGCTACCGCCTGCTCGACATCAAAAACCGCGTCCAGCGGCTCACGATGTCGCCGGCATTTACGCAATTTCCGGCAAAGGTTAAAGAATTGGGCCATGTCGTGGACAGCCTTTATATCGGAGCAGAATTCGCGGTCAATAATCTGCTCGAGCGGAAGGGCGACCAGCTTTCCCGAACGACCTCGTGCCTTGCTCCGATGCAGCTGGCCGCTAAGGTCGCGGAGAACAAGCGGATCCTGTCTCTGCTTGAACAGCGAGCAGAATCCGTGGCCGGAGAACTCACAAAAGCCCGTCACCAGCGACTCGAACGCACCATGGCACAGCTTGATGCGATGTCACCACTGGCTGTGCTGACGCGGGGCTATTCGATCACGCAAAAGCCGAGCGGCGAGATCGTCAGAAAAGCGCATCAAACAAAGGCCGGCGAACGTATCACCGTCAGGCTCGCCGAAGGGAGACTGGAGGCGGAGGTCAAAGAAGTCATCGAAAAGGGAAGTTAAGGGTTTGGAAGGAAGTTCGGGAAAATTCGCATACGGATCGGGGAAGCATGTAGGCGATGCGAGCATCGGGCTGGGCGGTTACGTAGAACCGGTGAAACGGAGCCGGGCGAAGACGGTGCTGCTGTGGATAGCAGGGATCGTTGCGGCCATCGCGATAGTTTCCGCGATCGGCTTCTATTTCTACTGGCAGAGCATGAAGTCGACCCCGCAGTATTCGCTCGCACTGATCATCGACGCCGCAAAGCAGAATGACCAAAAGACGGTGGATCAACTTGTTGACATCGATGCGGTCGTGGACGACTTCCTCCCTCAGGTTACCGGTAAGGCGGTCGAGTTATACGGCCGCGGGTTGCCCCCGAACATAATCCAGCGTGTCGCCAAGGTGGCGGAGCCGGTGATGCCGGCGGTCAAGGACCGGGCCCGGGCGGAATTGCCTGAAGTTATCAGGCAAAAGACCGCCGAATTCGGCAGCGTCCCGTTCGCCGCGATGGTGCTTGGGGCGGATACATATCTCGATATCCGTATCGACGGCGAGAACGCGACCGTGACCAGCAAACTACCGGAGCACGAGTTCGAGGTGCGGATGAAACGAGAAGGCGGGCTCTGGAAGATCGTTGGGGTGACCGATCAGAACCTTGCGACCAGGATCGCCCAGCGTGTCGGGCAGGATATCCTCGCGATCGCGACCAACGGCAACAGCTCGGCCAAGACCCTGCTGGGCGTAAAGAATATCAACGAATTGCTCAACGAAGCGGAGAAGATCTTTAAGTGATCTATGGCGAAAACATTCGAAGCATCCCTGAAGGAACTGGAATCGATAGTGAAGCAGCTTGAAGAGGGCGACATGCCGCTCGAGGAAAGCCTCAAGCTGTTCGAGGCGGGCGTGCGGCTCTCGCGCGATTGCCGTGAGCGTCTCACTAACGCCGAGCGCCGAATCGAGGTATTGATGAAGGAAGCCGACGGCTCGATGAATCTCGAGCCGGTCGGTGAATGACCGGATCCCGGATCAGTTCGCTAAAACCGTAATGATCGCGGACGTTGCGGTAAGTGCGACCACGAATCCAAATACCACTATCGCCACAACGGCGGAGTAGATCACGATCCCGGTCGTGTTATCCTTTCCGCTTTTCCCGTTATAAGCATGTCCGCATCTCGGGCATTTAACGTGGGTCAAAAGCCGGGGGCCGATGACACCGCCCCACCAAGTGAACGACATCCGTTCGGCCCCAACCGCGTTACATTTCGGACAAGGTGCGTATCTCATAAACGCCTAGACGCACCTTGTCCTAAAATTTTGCTTATTGCTTGGCGGGTGCTTTCTTGTTCAGAAGATCGCACACCTGATAGGCTCCCGTCGGGTCGATGGCGGTGTTGCCCACCTCGACGTGCTGGATGATGCCTTCCTTATCTATGACGAACGAACCTCGACGGCCGTAGCCGCTCTGTTCGTTATAAAGGCCGTAAGCCTTCGTTGTTTCCCGCTTCCAATCGCTGAGCAGCGGGAAGGTCACTCCGATCTGCTTGCCGAACTCCTTGTTCGAAGCGAAGCTGTCCATCGAGATCCCGATAACCTGTGTATCCGTAGCGTCGAATTTGGCCATATCAGCCTGATAGGCCTGAAGTTCCTTCGTTCAGCCACCGGTGAACGCGAGCACGTAAAAGGCGAGCACGACGTTCTTCGTCCCTTTGAAATCGCTTAATTTTACCGGCTTGCCGGTGGTGTCGTTCAGAGTGAAGTCCGGCGCCGGCATCCCCACTTTCAAATGCGTGGCCGGCGGGGTCGGTGCAGCCTGAGCAAAGGCCGCGACGCTGAAAGCGAGCATCAACAATACTGCGAATAAGTAATGTCGCATTGATTCCTCCTTGTGAAATGAAAAGGAGCCCGAACCTCTCGATCCGGACTCCGAAACTATAGCACGCATTAGCGTTGCAGGTTAATCTCGCGAGCTGAAGATGCTCAGGATGTACCAGAAAAGCAGTGCGATGCTGGCGAAAAGCGTAAGCGACGCCGCCACGTGCTGGTTAGGATTGTACTGGTGAAGCACGTTGGACGTGTTGTAAAGGATCGCAGTGCCGGCGAAAGCCACCATGACGAACGCGAAAAGACTGCCCAGCGAGAACCCGAACAGTGCGCTTGCCACGATGAATCCTAAAGCCACGAACCCGCCGATCGCGAGGATCGGCCCGAGGAACGAGAAGTCACTTCGTGTCAGAAACACGGTAGCCGTTAGGCCGAGGAATAATCCGACCGTAACAATGCCCGCCTTCGCGAGAACTGAAAAATCCCCGGACGCATACATCGCGTAACCGATCAGCGGCACGAAAATAACCGCCTCCGCCACAACGTACAATCCCAGCCCGAGAAGCTGAGTTCCCGTCGATGTATCGGACATCGCCCACCGGTTGGCCAAGAAGGACACGCCCATGAATGCCGCAAGTACTAACAGCCATCCCATGCTCCCGCCCATTGTCAATACTGACAGGATCTCGATCGCCGCCCCGGAAACCCAGAGGAGCCCCTCGATCACGACAAATGCAAGGATCGCTGCCGCCAACAGCATGTACGTGTTGCGGATGAATCTCGCCCTTTGTTCAGGTAGAGCATCAGCCGCCGAATTGCCGAATGATGTTGCGTATTCGTTCATATTTAGAAATTTAGATTTTGGATCGGGTTGAAACGTTTACCGGATTCGCTTTTGTCGGATTATATAAAAATTTTGACCAAAAGGGAACAAGGTTCAGGTTCGGCTGCCTGCCGGTTCTGCGCTGGGCGGTATGTGCCCGATCGCCTTGGAGGCGGGTTCGCCGCCCGTCATCTGCATGGAAACGATCATCCTTCGACCTTCTTCCTGCAGCGGTGCGGCAAGGTACCTGAAAATGAGCGCTGCGATGATGCAAACGATACCGCCGAGTGCAACTGTCTCGGGAGCCCCGATCACTCCTGCCAGAGTCCCTGCGAGAAGGGATCCGAGCGGAGCGAGGCCCATGAACATCATCGAATAGACCGACATCACCCGGCCGCGAAGTTCGTCGGGGATCATCGCCTGGATCAGCGTGTTCGATGAGGACATCTGCGTCATCATTCCGTATCCAACCGGAATGAGGATCAGTGCGGAAAGCCAAAAGCTTCGCGACAGTGAGAAAAGGATCAACGAGATCCCAAAACCGCCGCACGCAAGCACGATCCATCTTCCCAGCCCGAACACATGCTTGCGCGACGCCATCACTAGAGCAGCGCTGAGGGCCCCGATCCCGCTCGCGCCCATCAGGAATCCCAGCGTGCTGGAACCGCCGCCAAGTATCTGATCCGCGAAGATGGGCATCAACACCGCGTACGGCATCCCCATTAAGCTCACGACGCCCAGCAAAAGCAGCAGTGCGAGCACCGGCTTCGTCTTTATAACGTAACCGAAACCTTCCGCGATGTTGCTGAACGTGGAACCCGTCCGCGGGCGCACGACCGGCGTGATCCTCATCATCAGCAATCCTGAGAGTACACCGATATAGCTGACCGCGTTGCCGAAGAAGCACCACCCTTCCCCTACGGCCGCGACCACGATGCCAGCTATTGCCGGGCCGACGATGCGAGCCCCGTTGAACATGGACGAGTTCAGAGCGATCGCGTTGATCAGGTCCTCCTTCCCGACCATGTCCACCGCGAAAGCCTGCCGCGTCGGGATATCGAAGGCGTTCGCGATGCCGAACCCGGACGCCACCACGAACAAATGCCAGATCTCGACGCGTTCCGTTAACGTGAGAAAAGCCAGTACGAACGCGAGGCACATCGCGATCGATTGGGTCAGCAGAAGTATCCGATGACGGTTGTATCTATCCGCAACGGCCCCGCCAATAGGTGTAAGTAGGAAGACGGGGAACTGCGACGCGAATCCGATCATTCCAAGCAGCACGACCGAACCGGTCAGGCGATAAACCAGCCAGCTCTGAGCAACGGTTTGCATCCACGTGCCAGTCAGGGAAATGAACTGGCCCGCGAAAAAGAGCTGAAAGTTTCTGTGTCGAAGGGCCCGGAACGTCGCCGGAAGGCGGGAGGGTCGCGGCTCCTGATCTAGATTCGCTTCTGCGTTCGTGGCTTCCATCCCAAAAAGTAAATGATATTGCGCGGCGGCACGGGCAAGCGTACGGAATCGCACATACGTCTATTTTGCAGGCTCATTCAGGATGAAAGGTGGATCGGGCCGCTCCGGGGTGAAATCGGCGTACTCGGCCGTTTCTTCAGCTTCTTCAACCTCCTCCTGTGTTGGAGTGAGTTCCTCCTGTGCAAATTCAGCGTCGCCTTCCCAGCACAGCTTCACAAATACAGGGAAATGGTCCGACCCGAAGTATCCCAAACGCCGGAACTCAACGAGGCGGAAATGCTTCGAATGGAACAGATGATCGAGCGGTAACCGCAGGAACGGCAGTTTTGCATGGAAGGTGTGATAGAAGCCGCGGCCCACTCGCGGGTCGAGCAACCCGCTGATGTTCTGGAACAGGTAGTTGGTCCGCGACCACGCCACATCGTTAAGATCGCCAAACACCACGAATGGCAAGTTGTTATCCCGGTTTTCCTTCCCGACGATGATCAACTCCGCATCCCGCGGTTCCGAGGTTTCCGCAAGGTTCGGGATCGGCGGGGGCGGATGGAGGCAGCGGATCTCTATGATCCTGCCGGAACGAAGCCTTGCACGCCCGCGGATCGAGGGAACGCCTTCCTCTATAAGGTACTCCACCTTCGGGTCGATAAGCTCCAGACGCGAAAACAGCGCCATCCCGTAGGTGTTATCGAGGGGATGCAGCACCTGATAGGGATGTTCGCTGAACTCGCCCCTGACCTGCTTGATCCACCATCCGTCCGTTTCGACGAGCAGGACGAGGTCTGCGTCGTTCCTTCGAATGATCCGGCGCAAGGTGTACGCGTCGCGATTGTCCTGCAGAACGTTGGCGAACAGGATCGACAGGGTGTTATTCGGGTCAGGATGTTTGCAACGCTGGGTTTGCGGGCGGACAAGTGGGGTGTACGGGTAGATCATGTACGCCTGGTATCCCAGTGACGCGAGAAGAAGGATCGTGAATACGATCCCGGTCCCGTCGAACACCGGCGTAAAGATAGCATATCCGAGCAGTGCGACCAGGCCGATAAAGAAGATCTGGAGTCGGGGGAAGTCCAGAACCCTTATCCACCACGCCGGATGCCGCGATATTGGGAGTGCGGTCGCGATTATCGCCACGGCCCCGAGTATAAACATCAGTATCCACATCTCTGGTTTTATTTAATATATAGCGTTGGCGATGTAAACCTTTTGTTTTCAACAGAACACTACTCGGAAAGTGAACTCGGAAGCAAATGCGAAATCAAAAAAAGCGGAGGCCCTAACCTCCGCTTTTCTTTACTGTTTTCGATCGGTCACCCTTGCGCCACCGCTTTAGTTTCCTCGGAAGGTTCGGGCCGCGGTGCGGCGAGTCCCAACTCGGGCGAACGCCAGAGATTCGAGACGAGCAGCTCACGGATGAAAGTCATTTCCTTCGGCAGCCGGTCATATAGCTTGAAGAAAAGGTCGTCATGCATGGCGATCTCCTTCAGCCAGATGTCGCGGTCGAGGCTCATCACCTTTTCCCACTGCTCCTTGCTGAAATCGAGCCCGCGCCAGTCCATGTCCTCGAAACGCGGCATCCAACCGAGCGGCGTCTCCGTACCCTTCGACTTACCGCGCGAGCGTTCGACGATCCATTTCAGCACGCGCATGTTCTCGCCATACCCCGGCCAAGCGAATTTGCCGTTCTCGTCCTTGCGGAACCAGTTCACCGAGAAGATCCTCGGCGGTTCGGGGATCTGACGCCCGAAGTCGAGCCAGTGGGCGAAGTAGTCGCCCATGTGGTAACCGGCGAACGGCAGCATCGCAAACGGGTCGCGGCGGACCTCGCCGATGTTGCCAAATGCTGCGGCCGTCATCTCCGAGCCCATCGTCGCGGCCATGTAAACGCCGAAAGCCCAGTTGAACGACTGCTGGATCAGCGGCACCACAGAATTGCGGCGACCCCCGAAGATGAACGCCGAGACCGGCACGCCCTTCGGATTATCAAAGTCCGGATCGACCACGGGGCACTGCGTGATCGGAGCGGTGAAGCGTGCGTTCGGGTGGGCCGCGGGCTTGTCGCTCGCGGGCGTCCAGTCATTACCCTGCCAGTCGATGGCATGCGCCGGAGCTTCGCCGTCCATTCCTTCCCACCAGACGTCGCCGTCGTCCGTGAGTGCCACGTTCGTGAAGATCGTGTTCTCGCGGATCGAATCCATCGCGTTCGGATTCGTCTTGTAGTTGGTGCCAGGGGCTACGCCGAAGAATCCGGCTTCTGGGTTGATCGCGTGCAGCTTGCCGTGCTCGTCCGGCTTGATCCATGCGATGTCGTCGCCGACCGTCGTGATCTCCCAGCCTTCTTCCTGGAACGGCTTGGGCGGGATCAGCATCGCGAAATTCGTTTTGCCGCAGGCCGAAGGGAAGGCCGCGCAAACGTAATCCTTATGTCCGTCCGGCGATTTAACGCCGACGATCAGCATGTGCTCCGCTAGCCAGCCCTGCTCCCGACCGAGTGTCGAAGCGATACGAAGTGCGAGGCACTTCTTCCCGAGAAGTGCGTTCCCGCCGTAACCCGAGCCGTATGAGATGATCGACCTTTCCTCGGGGAAATGAACGATGTACTTGTCCTTCGGGTCGGGCGAGCAAGGCCACGGTACATCCTGCTGGCCTGGTTCGAGCGGCATACCGACCGAGTGCAGGCAGTGCACGAATTCACCGTCGCCCATGGCGTCAAGAGCTTTCTGCCCCATGCGGGTCATGATCTGCATGTTCACCACAACGTAAGGCGAATCGGTGATCTGAACGCCGAATTGCGAGATCGGGGATCCGATCGGGCCCATGCAGAACGGGATCACGTACATCGTCCGCCCGTGCATCGAACCCCGGAACTTGGGCGTTAGGATGGCCTTCATTTCCTTCGGCGCCATCCAGTTGTTCGTCGGGCCGGCGTCGCCTTTTGACAGCGAGCATATGTAGGTGCGGTCCTCCACACGGGCCACGTCCGAAGGGTGCGAGCGTGCGAGGAAGCTGTTCGGCCTCTTTTCCGCGTTCAGCTTGATGAACGTGCCGGCGTCGACCATCTCCTGGCAGAGACGGTCGTACTCCTCCTGCGAACCGTCGCACAGATATACCGCATCCGGCTCACACAGTTCGGCAATATCCGTAACCCAGCGCTTCAATTCTTCGTTCTTGATATTCTCGGGAATAGTGTAATTCGCCATAGTTGTGTAAATGGGCCAAATATTTAATTAAAGCTGTTCGTAATAAGATGAAATGGCCAATAAAGGCCACTATTTGCAAGTATTTGAAAAGATTATCACAAGATAACCAGAAAGTTAATGGATCGGTGGGCCGGGCCTGATATAAATCCCCATTCCTGAACGCGTTAGAAGGCACGGGACCTCACAAGCCGTCCCACCGCATTTATAAAAATAGCCTTCAGGAGCGATAAATATGTCATATCTAGGAGGGATCGGCCGTGGCAGAGGCCCCGTTCCGCCGGCCCCGAACGCGCAGAACAGGGAACTGCAGAAACCCGCGACACCAAACTCATTGATCAAGTCGGCAAAATGGGGCCGCAATCAGGCCGCTTTGGGCGAGGTTGTACCCATTCACGTTTTGCTCCACAAGCCGCCGGTCAATCCGAACGCCGTCGTCGATATCTATTTCAACACGCCAGGCCTGCAGCCTGAGTTGGTCGAGCAGCCGATCTCGCTCCGCGTCAGCGGAATGACCGGGATCGGGAACTGGTATGTAAAAAACATGAAGGCGAAAGACCTTTCTAAAGGGGTTTTTACCTTCCGGGTAACGATCGACCGGCAATCGGTGATGTCGGACGCTCTTACCGTTTTGACCGATGCGATGGCGAAAGCGCTAAGGCGAATGAGCACGGATGGTTTCGACCGCTGATACTTGTAATATGAAATAGCAATAAAGGGACAGGGTCGCCATACCGACCCTGTCCCTTTATTGCTTCAAGCGCTGATGGATCTACCGCAGAACGACCCCCTTCGCGTACTGCCGTATCGTGTGAAAAGCGATGGCGGCGATGATGATCGCACCGCCGACAAGCGCCCAGGGCGAAGGCCGCTCACCCACGAAAAGGAATACCCACAAAGGGTTCAGCAGCGGTTCGATGAACCCGATCAGGCTCGCGTCGAGCGGCCGCGTCCCGCCTCGAACGCCTTTGATGAAGAGAATATAAGAGATCCCGATCTGAATGACGCCCAAAAACGTCACCGCGAACCAATCCATCCCCGTCATCACCGGTATCGCAGAGATCCCCGCCGGGGCATTGACCAACGCTAATAGGAAATTCCCGTAAATAACTGCAATGGCAGGGTTAAAACCCTCCGCCTTTGGGTGTCTCAGGAGCATTATGTAGAGCCCCAGGAAGATACCTGACATCAACGCCGCTGCGTTCCCCTGGTAATCCTCTATTCGCAACTGCCCGACGAAAAACAAGCTCATCCCAGCTATCACGATGACGACCGTGACCAGGTCCCTGATGTGGAACTTCTCCCCGATGAGGAAGGGTCCAAAGATCAATATGTATATCGGGGCCGTGTACTGAAGGAAGATCGCATTCGCAGCGGTGGTTTTTTTTGTGGCCCAGACGAAGAGGAACAGAAGCAGGGCGTAAATTACAGATGTGAATATCCCGAACAGATCGATCTTCAATCCGGATTTCCTTGTCAGCAATGCTACCGTGACGGCGGCAAAAAGCGACCGAAAAAAGGTGATCTGGTACGCGTCGATCGTGGTCGATTTGATAAAAAGCCCGCCGGTGCTCCACAGGAAAACCGCTATCAATACAAGGGTTACGGGCGGGAATTGAATTTTTGATTCCGTCACGATTCGCTAATGATAAAATAATGGCAACGGACTGTGAATTAGAGGCTTCAAAGGTCAAGTTGTTCAACGCCAGTTTGACCTTGAGTTTGCAGAGCGTAGATCGTTCTGGCGCCCCTTCTTGTAATTTGGTTTTCGGTCTCGGCCGAGATTGGAACACGCCGGCATTACCGCCAGGCGCAGTATCGAAAGGAAGTAAAGATCAATGCGAAGATACCTCACCCTTCTCGTCGCGTTTCTCGCGTTCGCGACGGTTTCCCAGGCCCAGATGTTCCAGCCGGCGGCAACGGCAGCAGCAACAACAACTAAACAATCCACCGAAACTTCAGTAGTGAATTTCAGCCAACCGACCTCACCCGGACATTTCCCCAACGTCAAGATCGAGAATTTCGGCCAGATGGACGAGCGTCTCTACCGCGGAGCACAGCCGGCTCCTGACGATTACCAGGCGTTGAAGGACCTCGGTATCACCACGGTGATCGACCTCCGAAAGGACAAGACCGATTACGAACAGGCGAAGGTCGAGGCACTCGGGATGAAGTACGTTAATATCCCGATGACCGGCTGGACGACAAAAGACGAGAGCGTCGACGAGTTCATGAAACTGATGAACGACCCGGCGACCGGAAAGGTCTATGTCCATTGCGCGGCCGGTAAGCACCGCACCGGATTGGTCGGAGCGATCTATCGTCTCGAGAAGTATGGATGGGATTACGACACGGCCTACAAGGAGATGAAGAACTACGAATACTTCTCGGGCCTCTTCCATCGCAAGATAAAGGGTTACGTACAGGACTACTACAAGAAGCATGGTCCACTGAAACAGGCAGCATTCAAAGCGGCACCTCAGCCCGTTACGGCAGCAGCGGGCCAGGCGAATTAGTTCTGTCGGAATTTGAGAAACAAGAAAGGCGGCCTCGGCCGCCTTTTTTATTGATAAATATCGGTAGCACTCTTCGTCTTTGCCCACTGAATGGCCTCGACATTCTTATCCACCTCTAGGATCTTATCGCTCAATTGGTCCGTACTTAGACTCAGCCGAAGGTTCAGATAATACTGAATGCTTCCCACCGATCCGTCCCCATTGCTCTGGGTCAATTGCCGAACCTCCGCATCGAGCCGGTTCTTCTTGAATAGCCTACGCAGGATCTCCTGAGTGCCCTCGGTGTCCTTCGTTTTAACCGTCAATTCCATCGAACGGCTCGCCTGCTCCTGTTCGTTGTATTCAAGAACGTACAAGAGTGCCAAAGAGAATCCGCAAAGCACCACTCCCAGGTCCCACCGGCCTACTCCTGCGGCCAGCCCTAAGGCCAAGCTGATAAGAAGGACTGTGACCTCTTTCGGGTCCCGAATATTCGTTCTGAATCGAACTATCGAAACCGCGGCAAAGATCGCAAAAGCTCGAGCCGTGTTGTCGCCCACGATCATCATCAGTGCCGCAGCGACCGCTGACAGCAGTATCTGCGTCTGAGCGACGTAAAGATTTCGCTTAAAAAGCGGAAAGTTCTTCCTCGGCCGGAAAGCGAGTAACGCTGAAAGGACAACCGCGATCAAAAGGTGCAGGACGATACGGAGTGTCGTTTCCATAAAACCCGCATTACTACCCGGTGAAGCCGGCGCGGAGTTGATCGCGTCGAGGAATGGATTTCCCGACGGAGTTGCCGCGGTGGACGGAGCCGTATGTTCGGGTGCGACCGCGACGTTGGTGTTGGAATTCACGGCAGCTGTAGGAGGCGGGGCCGGCCTGCTCAGAAATAATCCAAGCAAACTCGCTCCCGCCACTGCCGCTATTAAAAGAACAAGAAGATTCGATCGGCTCATCGCTTATCTTCCGGCAACATCGGTGCCCGACGCTGCATCCTGAAGTTCTTTGATCTTTCCGCGCACAGCCGCGACGTAGGTCTTCACTTCCTCAGGGCTGTAGTTCGCCGCCCTGAAGGCGTCCGCGATCTGTGCGTCGGAAAGATCGTTGAACCGTGCCGCCAACCACCGTGCATCTTCTACCGTGAAATCCTTGAACAGGCCACGGTTCTTACCCTTATACGCCAGTTTCACTTCGCCGTCTTCGACCTCTCTTACGAGTTCGGTTTTGGAAAAGTGCTCAGGGCTGCCGGTCTTGCGTCCTAATCGATAAATTATGGGGAGATTATTATTTCCCAGCTTCCCAAATGTCGCGCCCAGGTCGCTTACTATGTAATGGTTTTCGCCGTCCACTTCGAGAACCTTGTTCTGCAGGTCAAGAACGTCCCAGTTGCTCAAAAAGACCATCATCATTTTCAGGCCCTGCAGCTCCCTGGTGCCGACGAACGGATTGTCTTTCCATTTCCACTCTTCGAGCCGTTCCACGTTGTCGGGACGAGCCTCCAACCGTACGTTCTTGAACGTCCCTTTGCCGGGGATCGTGATTGACGGCACGAGGTAATTCACTTCGGTCTTGTATCCTAGTCCGTATAGTAACCTTACCGCTGCCGTTTCCGGTTGAGCCTCTCGCCCAAGTTTGGCTACCCAGGTGCGTCCTGCCCCGTCCTTGATGCGGAATTTCTTGTTATGCCCGTTCGTCTCTTCCTTGATGAACTCTATCTTGCTCAGGTCCGGTTTCATTGCTTCACCGCCCGGCCCGTTGAAGAGATCAAGATGCGAGGCATCTACCGGCTCCCAAAGCACCGCCTTGCCGGTGCTGTTGGTAGAAATTCTGTCCTTAGGATCGTTCTTTTGACCTGCTACTGGCGATGCTGACAGCATCGCCAGCGACAGCATCAAAATTGCATATAAATACGCGGTCCTTTTCATCATTCACCCCACCTTGTTCATTCAGATATTCAGATATTAATGTCGCCGTTCAAATTCAACGGTCTTATTTAGCGGCTGAAATGCGAGCTGTGCATCGATCGCATCCTCGCCGCGTTCGGGACGGATGTAGCTGCCATCCTGCTGCAGGAGGCGGGCCTTCGCCGTATCCTTCAGATACGTATCGAGATACTCGTCGATGAGGAAGCGCCGTATGCGACGATCCTCGATCGGAGCCAGAACTTCAACTCGCCGGTCGAGGTTACGGGGCATCCAGTCGGAGCTGCCGAGATAGACCTCGTTGTCGCCGCCGTTCTCGAAGAAGTAAACACGGCTATGTTCAAGCAGTCGGCCGACAATACTGCGAACGCGGATATTTTCCGAAAGTCCCGGAACGCCAGGCCGAAGCGTACAAACGCCGCGAACGATAAGATCGATCTCCACACCCGCCTGCGAGGCCTCGTAGAGCTTGTTCACGATCTCCGCGTCAGCAAGACGATTGATCTTCGCCACGATCTTCGCACGTTTGCCGAGCTTCGCATTGTCGATCTCGCGGTCGATCAGGCGTTTCATGCTGTCGCGGAGATTGATCGGAGCGATCAGCAGTTTGTTGATGTCCTTCGGCTCCGTATAGACGGTCAGGTAATTGAACAGAGCAGAAACGTCCGCGCCGATCTTTTCGTCGGCCGTCAGAAGCCCGAGGTCCGTATAGACGGTCGAGGTAGCCGGATTATAGTTTCCCGTCGCCAGATGGACGTAACGCTGCAGCTTATCGCCTTCGCGGCGGATAATTAGCGTCGTTTTCGCGTGCGTTTTCAGGCCGAGCAACCCGTAGACCACATGCACGCCCGCTCGTTCCAATCGCTTGCCCCACTCGATGTTGTTTGCCTCGTCGAAACGAGCCTTGATCTCTATAAGGGCCGTGACCTGTTTGCCGTTTTCGCTCGCCTTGATAAGAAGCGGCGCGATCGGGGAGTCCTCACCGATGCGGTAAAGACACATCTTGATCGCGAGCACATCCGGATCGTCAGCCGCGTGACGGATCATATCGGTGACCGTGCTGTAGGGATTGTAGGGATGGTGAAGAATGACGTCCTCACGCTTGATCACTTCAAAGATGGATTCGTCAGTATTCAGCACCTCAAGACCCTTTGAACGGATCGGAGCTTCTTTAAGGTCCGGCCGGTTCAATCCGACGATCGTCCAAAAGTCGACCACATTCATCGGGCCGTCCACCGTGTAAACGTCCTCCGATTCGATTTTCAGAGATTTCTCCAAATACTCTACGGTTTCCCGCGGCATGCAGGTCGAAACCTCGAGCCTCACGACATCACCGAAGCGGCGTTCCTTTAAGTTCTCCTCCATCGTCTCGAGGAGGTCCTCCGTCTCCGCCTCGCGGATCTCGATGTCGCCATCACGGGTGATTCGGAAAAGATGACATTTCTTATCGTCTGCGTCCGGGGCGATCTTTTTGATATTCGCTTTGATGACGTCCTCGATCAGCACGAACCGCGTTTCCGACGGTTCGCCCACCGGAACGAATCGCGGTAGGAACGACGGGATCTCGATACGTACGAAGAACTCATCTCCGATTTTCGCCATTGCTCTCGCAACACGCTTCGTAAGCTTCGGCTTGATGTATAGCCCGATATTCAATGGCCCGCCCGAGATGTACGGGAACGGGTGTGTCGGGTCGACAGCCTGCGGAGTAAGCACCGGCGATATATGGTTGTCGAAATAAACCCCGAGCTGTTCACGTTCGGTCGCGGTCAACTCATCGTATTTTTCCAATACGATACCTTCCGCCGCCAGCGAAGGCAGAACGTCGGTCTTGAGGCACTCCATATGAACGGAAGAGAGCTCAAGCACTTTCTCCCGGATCGCCTTTAACAATTCCGGACGCGTGTACCCGTCTGGCGAAACATCTACTCCGTGGCGGAGTTTCTCCTTAAGCCCCGAAACGCGGATCATGAAAAACTCGTCCATGTTCGATGCGAAGATCGCGAGGAATTTCAGACGTTCCAGCAACGCTGTCGTTTCATCGCGTCCCTCGTCGAGCACGCTCCGGAAAAACTCCAGAAGGCTCAGGTCGCGATTGATAAAAGGCGCATAGCTGGGGGATTCCACCTCGACCGGCGTCGGCGGGGCGCTTTCTACTACTGCGAGTTGATGACGTGCGATTGCCATAGATAAATTGGGGAGAGCATCCCGTATATAAAAGAAAATTCAAACCAACACCCTCCCTATATGCAACGGCTGTGCCGAAGCCTTTTTACACTGTAAATGACGCAAAAACTTGAAGTTATGGGACAAAAAGTGAAGAGGTACCGGCGTAGTGTATCGAATGAATTCAGGCAGGTGTCGTTTCAGGTTGCCTGAAAACAGGCCCATTTTCCTGTTTATCCAAATTTTCGGATTTTTTGATCTTCGAACTATTTCGGGCTGCTTTCAGAGGGAACCGGAGAGCCGGATTTCCGTGACGGCGATCAATTATTTATAGTTTGAGTATCACCCTAAATTATGGCTGCAACAGATCCGAGCTCAACGAACCACCTCTCAAGGACCCTGTCGGCGCCGGTCGATCCGGCACGCGACCACTACATCGGCGACCCGGATGCGCGTTTCCAGCTCGTCGAGTACGGTAGCTACTCATGCGTCCACTGCCACGCGGCACACGAGGTGATAGCGGATCTGCGCGACCGGTTCGGTGATGATCTGATGTATGTTTTCCGCCAGCTTCCCATCCGCGGCAGCGATACCGCTCGGCCGTCAGCGGAACTTGCCGAATTTTCGGCAGCGACCGGGAATAAGTTCTGGCTTGTTCATGACGAACTGATGCATCGCGGCCCCGACTTCGCCGATGGGGAATTGGAGGAAGTGGCCCGCAAATTTGATCTGCGCATCGACGACCCGGAATTCGCCGAGGCGAGGGAACTGGCCAACCAGCGGATCGACGAAGACCGCGCAAGCGCACGCGAAAGCGGAGCGCGAGTAACGCCCTCATTCTTCATTAACGGTCGCAGGTACGAAGGCGCATGGGATGCGACCGCCCTGAGCGAAGCAATGATCGGTTCGCTCGGCCACAAATTCCAGACCGCCGCGCTCGACTTCGTGAGCTGGGGACCGTCCGCCGGGTTGTTGCTGTTGTTGATGTCCGTACTGGCGGTGGTGATCGTAAATTCCCCATGGGGGCCGGCATTCGAGGCTTTCTGGCATAGACCGGCCGGTCTCGGCTTCGGCGATTCTATTTTCTCTCTGCCCCTGATCGATTGGATCAATCACGGCTTATTGGCGATCTTTTTTCTGGTCGTGGGGCTGGAAATAAAGAAGGAATTCACCGTCGGCCACCTTGCGACGTGGCGTTCCGCAGCTTTCCCGGTTGCCGCCGCTCTAGGCGGGATGATAATCCCCGCGCTCATTTACATGGCGTTCGTCCCCTCGGGACCGCTCGCCCACGGCTGGGGCGTCCCGATAGCCACCGATACAGCATTCGCGATCGCACTGATCGTCCTTCTCGGCGAACGCGTGCCCGTGGAACTCCGAGTTTTCCTCACGGCCGCAGTCATCGTCGACGACCTCGCCGCCATCGGCGTGGTCGCGATCTTCTACTCTGCGAAGATAAGCTTCGCCTTCATCGGACTTTCACTTTTGGTGACCGGGGCGATGGTCGTGTTAAACCGTTGGAACATTTACCGCCCGCTGCCATACGCAGTCGGTGGGATCATCTTGTGGTTCTTCTTACACGAGGCTGGGCTTCACGCCACCCTCGCCGGCGTGGTGATGGCGCTCGTAACGCCGACGAGGCCGCCGGGCAATCTACCAGCATTGCTCGCGCAGGCGGAGAACATCCTGCAGGATGAGCTGCGGCGTTCGGGTGAAGAGGTTCTCCGTCACGGACCGTCCGAGCCCGCAATGCGCGGCATCGATACGATCTTCGACCGGATCGAATCACCCGCCGACAAACTTCTCCGCAACCTCGAGCCCTGGTCGAGCTACTTCGTCCTGCCGATATTCGCACTCGCCAACGCGGGCGTGCTCATCTCAGCGGAGTCGTTCACGCATCATCCGATGGTCGTGTTCGGGATCGTGTTCGGGCTGCTCGTCGGCAAGCCGCTGGGTATCTCGCTGTTCGCTTTCCTGGCGGTGAAATTCCGCCTCGCGTACAAGCCGCCGGAGTATAACTGGCGTCAATTGATAGGGGTGGGATGTTTGGCAGGTATCGGCTTCACCATGTCGCTGTTCATCTCAGCGCAGGCTTTCACCGATCCGTTGGATTTCTCGGCGGCAAAGATCGCGGTATTCATCGCCTCGATCTCCGCCGCCATTGCCGGAAGTTTGATATTGTGGCCAAAGCGCAGTGAATCGGGTGAAGAAGAGCATCCGGAGGTTCCTGCGTGTTCAACGGCCTGACCTTCTTATTCGCCGCTTATAGCAGACTCGATCGTTTCGCGGAGTTTCTTGGCTGAGGTCGTCACCGGCTCGAGTGCGGCCTCATCCACATTACCGCGGACCTTCTTACCGAAGACCGCGTTCCACGGCGGGATGACGATAGTTACGTTGCCGGTCGCTTTTGCCTGGCAGGCGAGGCGGAGGAACGGTTTCTCGGTTTCGGGTTGGTTATAGCCGAAAACCTTCATCTGCTTGCGTTCGCGAACCGAGGGCTCCGAAAGCTTCTCTTCGCCCGCAATGACCCCTACCCAGCACGTACCGCACGATGCCGAAGTGCACTCGATCGGCACCGGGCCATCCCAGCAACGCGAATCGAGCGACTGCCAATCGCGTGAGTGGTCCTTCTGAGATGCCGACGCGACCTCCTCCTCGTTGATGACCTTGAATTTGCCTTCCGAAGCGAACGCCTTGAAAGCGACGGAGAATTCCTTGTCGACGGTCTTGAGGAATCCGAACATCCCCTGCGAATCATCCTTCGCACGCTCCGCGACGATCTCGTTCGGCGATTTCGCCATCAGCCCGGACGGCTTCTCTGCGACGCCCGGCGCGACTTTGAACTCATCGTAACCGGACTGCACCAGCGTCATCAGGCCGACGGCCGCGATCGCCGTGGTCAGCGATTCGTCCGCTTTCGCGTCCTTAGCTACGCTTTTCGCTACATCCGAGATCTCCGACTTGAGATCTGTGAACGCGGCACCCGACTCGGCACGCCTCTGCACCGCCTGTTTCACGTGCGGCCAATAGCGGTGTCCGTAAAGGAATTTGTGAGAGGTGTCGATCTTGTCCAGTAGGCCGAAATCGCCCTCAAGGACGATCCCCTTCATCGCTTCCTCTACGTTTTCCGCCGACTCCAGGTACTTGACCAGGTCCAGCGGATAAAACCGGAACCAGATCTGCACCGCGTTGCGGTCGACTTCGTGGATAGCCGGAAGGAGCGATTCGACCGCGGCAAGCCATTCCTGCTCGGTCTTGGTTTCGAGGGTTTCGACAAATGCGTTGTTCATAGCGAGGATTCCTTATCAAAAGCAAACCGCTATTTTGGCAAAAATCGAATGGGCTAACAAATGCACCTGCGGATATTAGCTCGCAAGCCCTCTAGCTAGGCCGAATCCTTGCTCTAATAAGGCACCAGTCCGGTCGAGCGTAATATGTACGATTACTCATCTTGTTCCGTGTATTTCCGTGCCCTCCGTGTATTCCGTGGTTCCGTCCTTCTCTTTCTTCATCCTCTTCCTCTTGTTCTGTGGTTATGGCCGTTAACCACAGAACAAGTGGAACAAGAGGAAGAAAGGATTTGAACCACGGAATACACGGAAGACACGGAAAAATAAAGAAGCGGACCTCTCAGCCCGCTTCTTTTGCCTGTTAAAGACTAGCTGCGTCTATCTATTTCCCCCGGCGGAACGTGCTCGGCCGGTACCGGTTGTCCGCGTGCCGGTGTTCTCGGCTGACGTGGTGCTTCCGGTCATACCGGTCTGGCCTGTGGTGCCGGTGGTTCCGGACGATTCGGTCCCGAGGCCCGATCCGGCGGTCATCGAGCCGCTTGTACCTGTCGTGGTTGAACCGGTCGACGAAGACGACGTGTTGCTCCACGAAGAGCTTTCGCGATTCACTCGGATACGGTTCTCAACGTTGCTTACGCCCGTGACGTCCTCGGCGATGTCCTCCGCAAGGCGTTTCTCGTAGCGGGAACGAACATGACCGCTTAGAGTTACTTCGCCGCCGTTCACCTCGACGTCGATGTACGAGGCATCGATCGAGAAATCGTAGGTGAGCCGGTCGTTGATGTCTTCTTTTATACGGTCGTCCGAACGCGTGTAGTTACGCGGCCCCCGGCCCCTGAATGACCTCTCGCGGCGATCGTCGCGGTCGTAGTCCTCCCCGCCCAACCACGACGACACCACGTCCGCCATTCGGTCGAAGAACCCA
>JAEZJR010000344.1 GCA_023415725.1 Acidobacteriota bacterium | reverse complement strand
GATCTACACCGCAGGCGGATTCGTCGAGGTTGAATCTCTATCGCCGTTAAGAAAACTCGAGGCCGGCGATTCGATCACCTATATCGAGACATGGGAATTAACCCGAGGCTCGGAGTTCCACCTTTAGGTGGCTTGGTGCAGCCCAGAAACTCTTCGTGGTAACACGGGCCACCTAAAGGTGGAACTCAGAACCGCGTTCACCTCAGGTGCTTCCGCAAATAGCTGATGATCTTGTACCCGTCGAGATACACCCACGGTTTTTCGCCGAGTGTGTAGTGGCCGCAGGGGAGTGCGACTTCGCTGTGTTCGATGTTGTGCTGGCGGAGTGCCTGCATCGTTTCGAGGGAGAGGTCGATGGGGAAGCTGAGGTCGTATTTGGTGTAGATGTAGCGCTGCGGGCGAGGGGGAAGCGCGGCGAGTTTTTCCATGTATGCCATGGGGGAAACGGGGAGCCAGTATTCGCGGAGCTCGTCGAGCGAGATGTTGTCGCCGAAGCTTTTGCGCACGTGGTAGGTCGATAGGCCTTCCCACACGACATCGGCCATGTACCCCGACACATGGTTGAACACGGCCGCGTCGATCCGCAGGTCGTGCACGAACGAAAGGAATCCGACGCACGACCCGATGCTCGTTCCTACGATCCCGACCTTTTGGTAGCCGCGATCTTTCAGCCAGGTTACTGCCGCGCGTGTGTCGAGCACGGCCTGCCTGATCGATTGCAGTGAGCGCCCGACGTTCGGCGCAACAAGATGATCGGCTCGCTCGAGTCCGGGGGGCATCCGTTCTTCGTGGTATGGGAGCGTCACCCTGAGAGCGGACAGCCCTACCTTGTTGAAAAATCGGCAAAGATCGAAGTAAGTCCCGGCCTTTGCGTTCCAATGCGGGAGGACGATGACGGCTGCTCGGTCGCTCGCACCAAAATATGTCGCGTAAGCAGTATTGTTTTCTTCGGAAGGCGTCTCGAGTGCGCTTCGCCACGTCAAGAAATCAAGCTGAACCTGCTTCACTGGCCCTTTTAAGTCAGCCGCGTTTATCGATGCCGTCGACGGGTAGAGTTTCTTTTCAAAGCGAAACTTCGGCACCTCTCGAAGAGAAAAATATTCGTCGCTGTGCTCCACCGCGTATCGCGAGTGCTCAGCAAGTATCTTCCGCGGGTCGTCCCCGTTCACGTGATCGGAGACGAATTCCGCTCCCCACTCAAACGGCTGCACCGTGCGATTGTCGTTCAACATCGCAAAATGCCGCTCCCGTTTGTGCATGTACCGCCGCAGAACCATAAAGAGAAATATTGCCACATCGGCGAGGCCATATGCACACGGCGAATTTCTTTGCGTCCTTCGCGAGCTTTGCGTGAGAAAATGCCGGTTTCACGCAAAGCTCGCAAAGGACGCAAAGGGAAGAAGGAGAAGCGGTTCACACAAAGGGCACGGAGAGAAGACACAAAGAGCACAAAGGGAGATGCGAATTAGCTCCGCTCGCTTAAGATGCTGCGGCGGCGGTAGTTTTGTTGAGGACCTGTTCGTAGAAGGAGATGTATTGCGGGATGATCGCTTCCGTGGAGTAGCGGGTGACGGCGAGTTCGCGGCCGCGGGCGCCCATTGTGCGGCGCATCTCGTCATCGCGAAGAAGTTTGAGCGTGTTCGCGGCCATCCGATCGACGTCACCGACGTCTGAGAGAAACCCGCTCTCCCCGTCGTTCACCACCTCGGGGATGCCGCCGATTCGCGTGGCGATCACGGGCAGTTCGCAGCCGTGAGCCTCGAGCGCCGCGAGACCGAAGGATTCCAACTCAGACGGAAGCAAGAACACATCCGACACTCCTAGATACTCCGCGATATTGCTCTTCTTCCCGACGAAGATGACGTCTTCCGAGATTCCCAGGCTCTCGGCTCGATACTTCGCCGCAGACCGCTCCGGCCCATCGCCCACCATCACCAATCGAACGTTAGGGAAATCCTCCTTCACCCGCGCGAGTATCTCCACGCAATCGATCGGCCGCTTCACCGGGCGGAAGTTCGAGACGTGCACGAGCAG
Organism: Acidobacteriota bacterium; assembly: GCA_023415725.1. Classification (GTDB taxonomy): domain Bacteria; phylum Acidobacteriota; class Blastocatellia; order Pyrinomonadales; family Pyrinomonadaceae; genus OLB17. The sequence goes on along the minus strand of JAEZJR010000344.1, from coordinate 4,011 downwards.
CTTTTCGCCGTTCGGCGCGAGGTGAGATTTGAGCGGCGAATCTTCCAGCTTACGGTAATGATTCGGGCAGATGAAGTTCGGGATCACTTCGACGTCGTCGAAATCGAACGTCTCGATCGTCGCCTTTTTTAGGAATTTCGAAACTGCCGTAACGCCGTCCGATTGCTGCAGTGCGTAGCGCGTGATCGGCAAGTATGAGCGGTCCGCCCCGACGAGCGTGATGTCCGTGCCGTGAAGCGTAGTGATCACGGGGACATAGCGTTTGTCCTTGATCGATTCGCGAGCGAGGATGCCGCTGATCGAATGCGGGATGGCGTAGTGAACGTGAAAAAGATCTAGCTTCTCGGCCCGCGCGACCGTGGCCATCTTCGTCGCGAGTGCAAGATCGTAAGGCTGGTGTTCGAAGAGCGGGTAAGTCATCATATCCACCTCGTGGAAATGCACCCGGTCGTTCAGCTCCGTCACGCGCGTCGGCAGCACCGACGAGATGAAGTGCACAGTGTGCCCCCGCTCCGCCAGTTCCTGCCCCAACTCCGACCCGACGATGCCTGACCCGCCGTAGGTCGGATAAACCGTGATCCCTATGTTCATTGGGAATAGTCTAGCGCGTCTGGTGAGTCTTGTGAGTCGGGAGAGTCAAGAGAGTCGAGTGAGTCTTGAGAGCCTGGAGAGTCGTGAGATTCAGTTTCAGTTTCTTCTTAGATGATGGCTAAGTCCGATGATCATTCGTGAGCATTCGTCGAATTTCGTATAGAGTTGTTCGAATTCAGCCTCTGACAAGTATTTCAAGTCGCGAGCCACATAGAGGTGAGATTGGCACTCTGCAGCGGAGCCATGAGCCATGTTAAGAAAATTCGCGAACTCCTTATCAGATCTGCGGCCGAAACCTTCTGCAATATTCGCCATCACAGAAACACTCGCTCGTCTCACCTGGTCACGAAGCCCAAAATCCTTAGAAAATGCACCGTTTTGGGTTAACTCATAGACCCTAGCCGTTACCTCGCGTGCCCTTTGCCACGCAAGGATGTCTTCAAACCGTTTGAAAGTCGCCACGTCTCAACTCCCTTTTTTCGCTGAAAAAGTAGGAAATACAATGAATACTCTCTATTATTCAAAATTCCGACATATCAGATTTTCCAGTCCCGCAAGACTCTCTTGACTCACTAGACTCGCCCGACTCTCCTGACCAGATAAACTATCCCTTTATTGTCGTCAGTAAACAAAAACGAGTCGGGCCCCAATTTCATGATGTCGCAGGGGCGGCCGACGACGGTTCCGCGTTGATGGAAGCCGGTGATGAAATCCTGGGGGCGTTTGCCTTTTCGCATCGTGACGATCTTGTAACCGTGGCCGATCGATTTGTTGGTGGAGCCGTGGAGTGAAACGAGGAAGGCGTCTTTTATAGCCGGTGGAGCGTCGGCGTCGTCGAAGAAGTCGAAGCCTAATGCTGAGCTGCGGGCGGGGAAGAAAGCATAGGGTGACGCAATTCTGCGGCAGCCGGTTCGGCGTTTGATCTTCGGGTCGGCGAAGATGCGGCCATTGGACGAATGGCAGTATGGCCAGCCGTAGTCGGTGCCGGATCGGAGCGCGTAGAACGTTTCATCCGGGCGCGCGGTGCCGAGGTGATCAGATCCCTGGTTCGTCGCGAAGAGCGTATCCCCGACCCACTTGATGCTGACCGCGTTTCGCAAACCCCTGGCGAAGATGCTCCGGTTCTCCCCGTCCGGGTCCATCTCCAGCACCGTCGCCCTTACTTCTTCCTTCTCGACGCACGAATTGCAGCTCGACCCGACGGAAACGTAAAGCTTACCCGCGGGGGAGAACGCGATCGTGCGCGTGAGGTGCCAGCCGCCGTATTTGTAATCGAGCCCGTATGACGGGAACGTCGCGATCGTCTGCGGGTTGGCGTCGGTCGGTTTTTCCTCACCTCGTGTAAATCGCCGCCGTGTAAGCCGGTCGGTCTCCGCGATGTAGATCCAATCCTGCCCGCCCGCGTCGCGGTAAAACTGCACGCTGTTCGGGTTGTGAAGCCCGTTCAAGTAGGAGATCACGCGTGCGAATTTGCCCGACCGCTCGTCCCACTCGTCCAGAATGTAAATAGCCCCGCGTTTGTTGTCCGTGAGGTTGTACATGTCGGTGACGAAGATCCGCCCGTCCGGCGCCTTTGCGAAAAACCGAACACGTTTCAACCCCTCCGCCGCCGGAATTATCTCGAACTCGGCCGGAGCATTCAGCGTAACGGTCCGCCCGTTCTTCAGCTCGATCCGCTGCGGCACGAGCCGCCCCTGGGCGTCAACCTCCGGAGCGAGCAGGGCGACAACCAGCGCCGTCGCACATATCAGAATGTAGCTGTTCATCTATGTTATCTTTGGCAGAACAATTTAGGGCGGTTAGAGCATATCAGTCAAATAACGGCCTTTTCGGAAATATGTTTTACCCAACGTGCGGATCAGAAGATAAACAGGCGAACCAGTTCTGCCGTTCCTGCGGTGCGGACCTCCGGTCCGTGCAGTTGGCTGTGTCGCGTCCCGATCAGATCACCGCTTCCGCAGCCTCGGCCCGCGACGAGATCGGGCGGGCGATCGCGGCGAAGATACGCGAAACGCAGAGCGCCGGGGAACTCGCTAAGGTGGCGAGCGGGGTGCTCCCGGAGATCGAGAAGTTCCTTGAATCGCCCGAGGAGCGGCGCATGAGGCGGATGCGCGTCGGCTTGCTGCTGTCATCGATCGGTGCGGGCGTCGCGATCGGCCTATCGGTTGCGGCTGTGCTGGCGGGCGAGCGGGATATGTTCTTCATGGCCGGTTTGGGCGTCGTCGCTTTCTTTCTCGGCCTCGGGTTCATCTTGAACGGGTTCTTCCTCACCGTCCCGAAACGCTCGCTTCTTGAGGGATCGGCCGATACAGAACCGCCCCGAGAACCATCATTGCCAGGCACCACGCCCGCGGAGGTGCAACTCCTTCAAGCGCCCGCTGATGTGCTCTTCCCGTCCGTCACCGAGCACACCACCCAACATCTCGAAGAAAGGCCCGACTCAGTGCGGTGAGCTGGGCTGATCGATCACTGGTTCACTTCTACCGTTAGCGAAACGGTCGCACTTATCTCGATCGTTCCGGGATCGATCGGCGTAGATGCTCCTTGTGCCTTGGCGAGGGCGACGTCACGGGGCTGTATGACCGGTGACCCCGCTCCCACTACCGAATGCACACGAACGATCGTCAGGTTCAACGCCGCCGCCAGGGCTTGAGCCTCCGCTCTCGCCTTCATCGCGGCTTCCCGAAGTGCCTGCGCCTTTACGGGGCTCTCATCCTTCAATGTGAATCGCAGGTTCTGGATCTGGTTCGCTCCGCCCTGGGTCGCGGTGTCGATCACGCTGCCCACCTTCGTCAGATCATCGAGCGTCACGCGGACGGTATTGTTGGCGGTGTAGCCCGCGATCGTCGGTTCGCCGCCCTCGCGCGGGTAACGGTAATTCGGCGTCACTGAGTAGCTGATCGTTTTGATGTCCGCCCCGGCTCCCAATAGTTGACGAAGCCGTGCGAGCGTGGATTCCAGCTTCTGCGCGTTCTGCGTGACGGCCGTCTGCGAGGTGTCCGCCTGGGTCACCACCCCCACGTCGATCATTGCGCGGTCCGGCTTCGCCGTTACGGTCGCCTCGCCGGTGGTGCGTATGTGCGGCGGAAGTCGGCCCCCCGATTCCTGCGCAGACAGCGAACTGACGCCCAAAAACAAGATAAGTAGTGCAAATAGCGATTTTAAGTAAGTCATTCTGAGTCTTCCCCTGTTCGTTTTCTTGGGGCGAACTCCAATTCGCCCTTGACTAGAGAACGAAACAGCAACCAAAAACTTGCACCCGCTCAGGGCAGATCATTGATCTGCGCGGAGTAGATCCGCCACATCCTCTGCTCCGGCGTTGCCCCGTCGACCATCGATCGGCGTAGATGCTCCTTGTGCCTTGGCGAGGGCGACGTCACGGGGCTGTATGACCGGTGACCCCGCTCCCACTACCGAATG
>JAEZJR010000341.1 GCA_023415725.1 Acidobacteriota bacterium | reverse complement strand
GGACGAAACGGTGCGGAACAATGCGACGCGTGCGTTGATCGTGCTGGCGAGATCGGACAAGAAGACGGCGGCGATGATACCGGCGGGCGATTTCGTGGAGATGCTCAATTCCGGCGAGTGGACGGATCGGAACAAGGCTGGCGGGCTGTTGGGAGAATTGACCAGGCCGCGGCCGGCTAGATTGCTAAGGACCCTGCGGTCCCAGGCGTTCGAATCGCTCGCCGAGATTGCTCGATGGGAAACCGGCCACGCACAGCCGGCGAGGGAGATGCTGGGGCGGATCGCGGGGATCGAGGAATCGAGGCTGGAAAAGCTGGTCGCGGATGACTCGAGGGTGGACGAGATCGTCGCCGCCGCAAAACGGGTAACGCCGTAATGTGTTAAACTAAACCAATGAGCATCAATCAATTATCGATGTCCCGCCGGCACGTGCTCGGCGGCTACTATTCACGGTGCGAGTCGATCGTGAGCGTTCCGGTCTACCTCGAGGGCACCGACGGAGAGATGCTCGGTTATGTTGACCAGGGATTGGGGCATTACGCGGATGCGTTCTCGTTCCACCTGCCGGACGACGTCTGCAAAAAGCTTTCGAGCGGTTATTTCACGTTTGCTTTTAATTTCAGCTACGCCGAAGCGGCCCCCGCCCACAGCGGTTCACGGAAGGTCAAGCTGAACTCCATTTCGCTCGTCGCACGCCAGAACTACGAAAAGCCCGTGTCAAAGGCTGAGCTTTCGAAGTGAACCCGTAAATATCAAATCCAAGCGCAACTTCACCGGGCCCGTGATGAACAGGCCCGGTGATCGTTTTTTTCCAGGTGCGTTTACTTGTGGCGGTACGTGATACGGCCCTTGGTGAGGTCGTAGGGAGACATCTCCACGTCGACGCGGTCGCCGGTCAAGATGCGGATGCGGTTCTTGCGCATGCGGCCTGAGATCGTGGCGAGCACGATGTGGTCCGAACCGTTAAGCTGTACCTTAAAAAATGCGTTTGGCTGCTTGTCGATCACGACGCCGGCCATTTCTATCAATTCTTCCTTCATAAATAACTAAACTTAGATGATGCGAAGCCCTTAGCGCGATGCATCATACCGCGGGTCAAACCTCCGCGGATTCCCTGTCGCAAGCGGCAGCCAGTTTAGCTTCCTGGCGACGACGTTTCCGTGCACGCCGCCATGTGCCGACGCCCTCACGGGAAAGGCTGAGTATCGTCTTTCTGTTGTCAAAAAGCAATTTCAGCCATGCACGTTTGTTCATTTGCGGGAAATAAATGCCCCTGAAGAACAGCCGGGCGACGAGGTGGCCGATGCGGGTTTGGATCGGCGCGTTTCGGATCGATTGGATCGCTTCCCAGTTCCGCTCGGGGCTGTAGCTCCGGGACCAGGCGTTGAAGGTCTCCGATTTCGCCTCTTCGATGGTCATTTTCAGCGGGTTGTGCGCCATGACGAACGGGGCGAATTCGAGCCAGTGTTTCGGGCGGTGAAGACGGCCGGCCTTTTGCAGGCGTTCGTAAAGCGGAGTGGCCGGGAAAGGCGTCAGTTGGCCGAAGACCGGAAGGCCCGGGGCCCACGATTCGATCTCGTCAACGGTGCGATCTGAGACCCCCAAAGTATCGTTGTCCATCCCGAAGATGAACGACGTGATCGCGTAGATGTTCCGTTTGGCGAGCCCGTCGAGCACTGCCTGGTAATTGGCCGGCTTCGAGAACTGCTTGTTCACGTCCGCCATGTTCGCCGGGTCGATCGATTCCATCCCGATGAATATCCATTTGCCGCCGGCCTCGGCGATCAGGTCGACGAGTTCTTCGTCGGCCAGAAGGTTCGCGGAGATCTGGGCCACCCAGGGCAATATCGCCCCGGCGGCGATCATCTCGCGAAGAAGGCCTTTGAGGCGTTTTTTGTTGATGGCGAGGTTGTCGTCGATGAAGAAGACGGCGACCTGGCCCTTTTCCTTCTTAGCGCGTGCCTTGAGGCGGAGTAGCTCCTCGATCACGCTCTCGTTCGTGCGGAAGCGGATCGAATCGCCGAAAAATCCGGTGACCGTGCAAAACTCACAGCCATAAGGGCAGCCGCGGCCGGTCTCGATCGGGACGACGAAGAATTTCCCCCAGCCCTCGCCCATCTTCGACATCATCGGCTGCAGGAATTTCGGCACGAGCGAGAATTGGTCGAGGTCGAGCGTTTCCCAAGGGATGTGCGGGTACGGCTGCAGGCTCGGCTTAATGTCGTTGCCTTTGGCGTCGAACTCGGGCTTGTAGACTTCCTTCAATTCCCCCCGAGCCGCGTCTTCGACCATAAGCGGCCACGTTGCGTCGGCCTCACCGAGGGCGACGGCGTCAGCGTAACGCGGACCTCCGTCTTTGCCCAAAGCTTCGTCGGGGCACTCCGTGACGTGCGGGCCGCCCATCACAACGGTGAACCCCGCGGCTCGCAGGGCTTCGGCAACGTGATAAGCACGCGCGATCATTCGGGTCATCGCCCCGATGCCCACGAGCCCGATATTTTCCTTTTTGCAGAAATCGACGAGTTCCTCGCGGGTCATCGACTTGGCGTTGCCGTCGATCAGCACGACCTCGTGCCCCGGGGGTGTGAGGGATTGCAGGAGGAACATCCAGAGGTGGGGCATAAAGTTGCGCGTTACCCCATTGTCCGGACAATAAAGAAGAATTTTCATGCGTTAACTCTAACCACTAAGCAGCAAAGCCCAACACTTCCCTTCAAAGGAGAGAATTAAGGGGATTTGATTGAAGGAAAGGTAATTAATTGAAGTACCGAAGTTTATCTTCGCATAACTCTGGTGGAAATGGCTATATGGAAAAGCGCTTTAGACAGATTCAGCAGCACGGGTAATGCTTACCGGCACCGACGGGCCGCAACAGACGGCAATGAGTTTGACCTTATCTTTCTGCATTTCGGGGTCGTGCGCGAGTGCGATAAGGAGGTCGTCGAAGAGGCGGCCGGCGTGTTCGTCAGTGGGGCGATTGAGGCTGTAATGCATCCATTTTCCGTCGCGTCGGCCCTTAACGAGGTTTGCGCGCTTCAGGTATGAGAGGTGGCGAGAGATCTTGGGGTCGTTCGTCCCGAGCGTATCTGCGAGAAAGCACACACACACTTCCCCATCGCGCATAAGGTTCAATAACCGCAGCCGTGTGGGATCGGCGAGAGCGGCGAAAAACTGGGTCAGATCGGTTCCCTTACTCGTAATCATAAAAAAATTGTATCACACAACAATTATGTCTTGACATAATTGTGGAACGGGCATATTATCCGGAATACGATTATGCATAGGCGTAATTGATTTACGGAATCATAGGAGCGGTAAGATCATGAAAGAGAATATTGAAGAGGCGGTCAGATCGAAATACGGATCCGTGGCGGTGAGCAACCTGTCCACCGAACATGATGGGGTTCGTGCAGTGGCGGAGGCGTTTGGATATTCGGCGGAGGAACTGACCTCGATCCCGGCTGAGGCGAACATGGGGCTGTCTTGCGGCAATCCTACGGCCACGGCTCATCTGAGAGAGGGCGAGGTGGTGGTGGACCTTGGTTCGGGCGGCGGCCTCGACGTATTTCTCGCGGCGCAAATGGTCGGCCCGACCGGAAAAGCGATCGGGATCGATATGACCCCGGAGATGATCGAACTAGCCCGGAGGAATGCGGAGAAAGGCAACGACGGAAGAGGTTATTCGAACGTGGAGTTCCACCTGGCGAAGATCGACGCCCTCCCGCTTCCCGACGACTCGGTGGACGTCGTTATCAGCAACTGCGTGATCAACCTCGCGGAAGACAAGCCTGCGGTGTTCCGCGAGATCGCCCGCGTGCTAAAACCGGGCGGCAGGCTTGCGGTCAGCGACATCGCTCTGAAACGGGAGCTCCCTGCCGAACTGGGAGAAAGCATGATGGCCTATGTGGGCTGCATCGCCGGGGCGATCACGATCGATGAATACAAGAAAGGGTTGGCCGCCTCGGGTTTCTCCGGCGTCGAGGTTGTCGATTCCGGCTCCGACCTGAACGCATACTCGAAGGTGGAGAACCAATCGGGATGCTGCTCCCCTGCGATGGAGGATCCCAAAGCAAGGTCACTGCCTACGCTCGACGCCGGCGGGTGCTGCACTCCGGCCCCGGCGAAAGCCGAGCACGAGGAGCTGCACGACGGACTGGCCGAGTTGCTTCGCCGGTACGACGTTAATGATTACGCCGCGAGCGTGAAAGTTTACGCGGTGAAGCAGGCCGCAACGGAATCGGCGAGCTGCGGTTGCGAAACGACGGCCCCGTCGATAGAAGGCTCATGCTGCGAGAAACAAGCGGCGAAATTCGATGTGAAGGTCAAGGCGGGTGGTGGTTGCTGCTGATTTGAGGCGAAACACGATGGGAAGTAGTAAAGAGATCAATTTTGAGGAAGTGACGAAAGGCCAGCGGGCGTGTGCTGTACCGACGAAGTGTCACACACCCCGCGGCCGGTCGTTCGAGGATATGATGTCGAGCGATTGGGAAGAATTTGTGATCAGATACGACTCCCGGGCCCGACGCTACGTCACGCGGACCGCCTGCTGCCCGGGGGCTCCGGTTTGTTATTGAGGCCGCCGACTTCGGAATAGCTAAATACTGATGTCGAAGCATATTGCAACTAGCGCTGATACGGTCAGGAAGCTTTCGTTTCTTGACCGGTATCTGACCGTTTGGATCTTCGCCGCGATGGCGGTCGGTGTCGGGTTGGGGTATTTCATCCCGCAGACGGCAGGATTCATTAATCAGTTTCAAGTCGGTACGACGAACCTCCCGATCGCGCTCGGGTTGATCCTGATGATGTACCCGCCGCTCGCGAAGGAGAAGTACGAGGAATTGCCGCTGATCTTCAGAAACACGAAGATCCTCGGGCTTTCGCTCGTGCAGAACTGGATCATCGGGCCGCTGCTGATGTTCTTTCTAGCGGTGCTGCTTCTGCCCGATAAGCCCGAATACATGATCGGACTGCTCATGATCGGGATCGCACGGTGCATCGCGATGGTTATCGTGTGGAACGATCTGGCACGGGGCGACAACGAATACGTCGCGGCACTGGTGGCGTTCAATTCGATCTTCCAGGTGCTGTTCTACAGCGTTTACGCGTACATCTTCGTGACGCTGCTGCCGCCGCTGTTCGGCGTCGCGGGGGCAAGCGTGGAGATCAGCATCGGGCAGATCGCGGAGAGCGTGCTGATATATCTGGGCATCCCGTTCTTCGCGGGGATGATCACGCGATTCGTATTGGTGAAGCTGAAAGGCAAGGACTGGTACAACCTCACGTTCATCCCGGCCATAAGTCCGATCACGTTGATCGCTCTGCTGTTCACGATCGTCGTGATGTTCAGCTACAAGGGCGAACTTATCGTCGCGATCCCGTTCGACGTGGTGCGGATCGCTATCCCCCTGGTGCTGTATTTCGTGATCATGTTCTTTTCGGCTTTCTTCCTGGCGAAGAAGGCGGGGGCGGATTACCCGAAAAGCACGTCGCTCGCGTTCACCGCCGCCGGTAATAATTTTGAACTAGGGATCGCCGTCGCGATCGCGGTGTTCGGGATAAATTCGGGAGTGGCTTTCGCCGCGGTGATCGGCCCGCTGATCGAGGTGCCGGTGTTGATATTGCTGGTGCGAGTGGCGCTGGGATTTAGAAAAGGTTTTGCGAATTGATATGAGCGAAAAGATAAGAGTCTTGATCCTGTGCACCGGAAACTCCGCCCGCAGCCAGATGGCGGAAGGGTTGCTGCGGCAAGACGGCGGCGAACGGTTTGATGTCCGGAGCGCCGGAACTATAAAAAGTTTCGTGCGGCCGCAGGCGATCGAGGCGATGCGGGAGATCGGGATCGATATATCCGGGCATCGTTCGAAATCTGTAGATGAATTTCGCGGTCAGGAGTTCGACTACGTGATCACCGTCTGCGACAACGCGAATGAGAGCTGCCCGGTGTTCCCCGGGAAGACGCAGCGGATCCATTGGAGCTTCGACGACCCCGCAGAATCGGGCGATATCGAGCTATTTCGGCGGGTGAGGGATGAGATAAGGAAGCGGCTGGAAGAGTTTGTCAGGTCAGCTTAGTCGTTCTGCAGGCTCACCTCGACACACTCCCTTACGCTCGTGTTCCCGTCTTTATTTGCGTCTGAAGGATGGAGGCGTCGAGGTTGTTTCCTTTGCCCGAGAAACATTGGATCCACTCGCCAATGTCGATGATGGTTTGGGGGACGTCGAGATCAGTAGCTACACATGAAGCCGAAGTCGGAATGTGTAGTAAAGCAGGAACTTTCTATGAGCGTGTGAAACACGCGGAACCTTCGCGGGGGCTCGTGACGCGTGTTTCACACGCTCGGGTGGGCGTCCATCGGGGAACTACAGGTTCCGCTTCGCTGCACCTGTAGCTACTGATATTTGCGTGTGCTCCGCACACTTATGAATTCTTCCGGTCCCAAGCCTGGGTTCCGTTATTTGAGGAAGATCTTTCTGGTGAGGAACGCGTACATACCGTGCGGGAGGATGCGGCGGAAGGCGAGTAGGCCTTTGGTGTTGACGGGGTAACGGAGTTTTGCGGAATTGTCCGTGACGGCGTCGTAGATCACTTGGGCGACTACGGAACCGTCGGGGGCATCGTTTCCGCCCTTGTTCATGAATTCCATGAACGGTTCGAGGCGGTGGTCGTAGATGTGCAGCCCTTCCTTTCGGGCGACCTCTTGTGAACGGCTGTAGAAGTCGGTCTTGATCGGGCCGGGTTCGATCAGTTTCATGCGGATGTTGAACGGCTCGAGTTCGTATTGGAGCGATTCGGTGAAACCCTCGATCGCGAATTTTGTGGCGTTGTAGAGGCTTGAGAAAGGAAATGCTACTCGCCCCCCCATCGACGTGATGTTCACGATGGTTCCCCGCTTCTGCTTACGAAAATAGGGAACGATCTCGCGGCAGACGTTGAAGACGCCGAAGACGTTCGTCTGGAATTGCCGCTCGACCTGTTCCGCCGACGCGGCCTCGAACGGGCCGAGCAGCCCATAGCCAGCGTTGTTGACCACGGCGTCGATGCGGCCGAACTTATCGATCGCTCCTGTGATGGCGTCTTTGATCGATCCCGCGTCGGTGACGTCAAGGCGGAAGGTCTCGATATCGGCGATGCGTTGAAGTTCCTCGGCCGTTTCGGGCGAACGCATCGTCGCGGCGACCTTCCAGTTCTTCGACTGGAAGAGCTTGGCGGTTTCCTTCCCTATCCCTGACGACGCGCCGGTTATCAAGACGACATTTTCCATGGTGGGAATTTACCACAGAGCACACAGAGAGCACAGAGCAAATCAGGCAAAAGCCTATTCAGATCAAGAGGTTAACGCGATTTCCGACCCAACCAGCCTCAGTGTCCTCGGTGCTCTCTGTGGTAAAATAAGACTATGAGATTTCTTCATATCTCGGACGTGCATTTGGGCTGCACGCGGTATCAATTGCCCGAAAGTCCGAGGGATTTCTTCGACGCATGGATCGACGTTTTGCAGCGTTACGCGATCGACAAAGAGGTCGATTTCGTGATCATGTGCGGGGATTTCTTCCATAAGAGGAACGTGCCGCCGGAGACGATGAATTACGCCGTGGCGGGGCTTCAGTTGATGAAGGACGCGGGCATTCCGGTGATCGCGATCGAGGGGAACCACGACCAGAAACACACGGACAGCGATTACTCGTGGCTGCGCAGCCTTTCGAACTGGCGGTTGGTGCATCTGTTGGAGCCGGCCAACGTCGAGGGGAAGATCGGGTATTCCGGTTGGGATGACGATTACTGCTGCGGCGGTTTTGTCGATATCGGGCGGGCGCGGATTTTCGGATCGCACTGGTACGGTGCATCGGCGAACTGGGCGATACCGATGCTGACCGAGGCTCTGAAGGAGAACCGGCGCGAAGGAGCGTTTCACCTGCTGATGCTGCACACAGACGTCGAAGGGCATCAGACTCATCCGATCCCGGCCCTTTCACTGACGGCATTGAAAGAGCTGAAATCGGCGACCGATTACGTCGCGCTCGGTCATACGCATATGCATTACGAGATCGACAACTGGGCGTTCAACCCGGGCTCGATCGAGGTAACGAACATCGCGGAATTTCGCGAGAAGCGGGGGGTGTTCCTGGTGGAAGTGGACGACGATAACACCGTCCGCACGGAGCATATCACCGAATACAGGCACCGGCCGTTCCAGCGAATCCCCTTCGATGTGGACGGCTACGCGGACACAAAGGACCTGACCGCGGCGGTGCTCGAAAAGATCGACCGCGAGGCTCGCAGACCCGAGGAGGACAAACCTGCCCCGATCGTCGAGATAATACTGAAAGGACAGCTCGGATTTCCGAATTCCGTGCTCGAACTGAAGGAGATCCGCGAGCGGGCGAAGGAGGTCTGCGGTGCCCTGCACATCCGCGTAAAGAACATGACGGTGCCGATCGATTACGCGGTCGCGATCGATGTGGACGAGGACGCCAGCCGGGAGAAACTGGAGCGCAGGGTTGTCGAAGACCTGATAATCCGCGACAATCGCTACAAAACGAAGGTCAGTGAGATCTCAGACGCGGTGATCGGCGCTAAACGGCTTGCTTTGAGCGACGAGGAGCCGGAGAAGATAGCGGAGTTCATCGCACTGAAAATGGTTCAAGGTTCAACGTTCAATGTTCAAGGTTGAGATCGGAACATTGAACCTTGAACATTCAACTTTGAACTTTCATCAATGTCCGAAGCATCCGAAAAAATCGCCGGGGTCGAGCATTTGCCGATCTTCCCTCTGCCGCTCGTGCTGATGCCGTATGAGCTTTTGCCGCTGCATATTTTCGAGCCGCGGTACAGGCAGATGCTGAAGGACGTTGAACTGCGGCGGAACATGTTCGGCATCAATTTGTTCGAGCCGGCGTCGGAGTACGAAGAGAAGCCAAAGCCCGGATCAATCGGTTGCGTTGCCGAGATACGGCAAGTTCAGGCTATGCCGGACGAGCGGTCGAACATCCTCACGTTCGGGCTGATCCGCTATCGGCTTTTGGATTACGTCGATAAGGGCACGCCATACTTCTGCGCTGAAGTGCATTTCTTCGAAGATGAACCGGAGCCTGAGGAAGAATTGAAACCGCTCGCGGATGAGGTCTTCGTGATGTTCGAGCGTGTCGCGAAAGCCGCGTTCACGCTGAGCGGCAATCGCGGGCGATTCCCTGAAGTGCCGCGTGCCGAACCCGAACAGCTTTCATTCCTCATCGCCGCGGCGTTCAATCTCGACAACGAGGTGAAGACCCAGTTCATCGAGATGACCTCCACGTCGGAGCGGCTTGGCAAGCTCAAATCCATTCTTCAACAAGCCGTCACCCAAATGGAAAGCAACGCCGAACTGTACAGCGTTGCTCAAAAGAACGGCCATTCCGATAAGCCGATCGATTTGGATGAATGAACTCTATTGCTGCGCGAAGGAGTTGCGGAAGAAGTCGATGATCCGTTGATCGTAGGCCTCGGAAGTTTCGATCGAGGCGTTGAGGATGCCCATCCCGGAAGGGCTGAGATCCGTTTTCGAATCGAGCTTCACCGAATTCGGCAGGCATTTGCTCAGCTTCGAGGTGGATTCCTGGAAGTCGCGAGCGTCGACCCCGGCAAGCAAAAGGACGCTGCGGTTTTGAAGCTGCTTCGCCAATTCGCAGGCTGGGACGCGGTTGTAGCAGCTGTCATAGAAATAAGCGTAGGTACCCATTTGGCCGAACTTGGTGGTGACACCGCTGGCGAACGGGAAGCGGCGTTCGATCACGGATGCGAGCATCGCGTCGGAGTCCGCCGGCACCGAGTCGAGTGCGAGAGCCTTCACGTCAGGATTCGCAACCGCGGTAGAAAGGGCGGAAAGTGCACCCATCTCGAGACCGTAGATACCGATATCACCGCCGATAAGTTGGAAGCCTTCCGGAGTTTTCAATCCCTTCAGATAATCCAACATCGCGGTCACGTCTTCCGACTCGCAGCCGCCGAACGTGCATTTCTTGTCCGCCCCGTCGGCTCCGTGGCCGCGGAGGTCTGGCATTAGGACGGTGAAGTTGGTCGCTTCGTTGAGTTTCACCCCAAGATTGAGCATGTGCGATCGGTTCGCTCCGTATTTGTGGAGCAGGATGATCGCCGGCAGGTTCGGGGAGCCGCGAAGCAGCCACCCCTTCTGCATGAAGCCGTCGCGAGCGGGCCAGCTTTCGTCGGTGACTTGTGCCCCGCGCGAGCTGAGCATGCCGTACTTCTCCGGTGTTACGAGGTAGCCGAGGTGTATCGGGTGGGACGTTTCGTGCACGAGCCAGACCGATGCGGCCGCGGTCGCAACCACCAGAAGTACAACTATTGGGAGTAGAAGCCGTAGAAAGCTTTTTGTAAGACGCTTGACTTTAGCCATGGCGGAAATTGGAGAAGAAGTTTCGGGGACAACCGGGAATCTTGTGCGAGATTCTTATTGTGTAAAGCCCTTAAGGAAAAAGGCTTCAAGGTAAGTCACCTAAAATGCTACCATATTCGGCAGTTTTGAGGAAGAAATTTGTGAAACACTGTTCAACACGCTTGTTTGGGCTAATCGCTCTGTTCGCTGTACTTACGGGTGTGACCGGCGCTCAAATGCCGAGCACGACGGCGGCATCGGCGGGCAAATCCGCCGCTTCGGCCACGTTTCTTCCGCTTTCGGAAGTGAAGGAAGGGATGCAGGGGACGGCCCGGACGGTGTTCCGCGGGACCGAGCCGGAGGAGTTCAAGGTGGAGATCCTCGGCGTGGTGCCGGGCGGGATCGGGCCGAGACAGGACATGATCGTGGGGAAGATCAGCGGCGGCGGGGCTGACCGCACAGCGGTGTTCGCCGGAATGTCGGGTTCGCCGGTTTATGTCAACGGCAAGCTCGTCGGTGCGATCTCGTACAGCTTCCCTTTCTCCAAAGAGGCGATCGCAGGGATCACTCCGATAGAGCAGATGATCACGATCTTCGAAGAGAAACAACCGAGCCGGAATCTCGCGCGTGAGCCGAGGGTGGTTTCTTTCGCAGAACTCGCATCTGCGGACGGGGTCTTCGGATTACCGAAGGTGCAAGCGTCGAGTGGTGTCCTGACCGGCATGTCTCAAAATTCGGCCTTGATGGCGGTGGCGGGGCAGACATTCCAGCGCATCGCGACGCCTGTGACGTTCAACGGGATCTCGCAGGAGACGCTGAACCATTTCGCGCCTCAACTGATGCAAGCGGGCCTTTTGCCGGTTGCAGCAGTGGGCGGTACGGCCCCGATCGCACCAATGAAGCAGGCCGACGCGACCACGCTTTTGGGAGGTGATTCCGTCTCAATGCAGCTGACCCGCGGCGACATCAGCCTCGCGGCAGCGGGCACGGTAACGCTTCGCGACGGAGAAAAGATCTACGCCTTCGGGCACCCGTTTCTCGGTCTCGGTTCGTCGGACCTGCCGATGTCGGAGTCGCACGTGGTGACGGTGATCCCGAACATCAATAACTCATTCAAGATGTCCGTGCCGGACGCGATGGTGGGCTCGATGACGCAGGATCGAGCGACCGGCGTTTTCGGGAAACTCGGGAAAGCCCCGACGATGATCCCGGTGCGGTTGAACGTAAATACCAGCCGCGGCGGAAAAGAAACTCTAAATTTCGAGGTCGCTCGTGATGAGTTCCTCACCCCGCTGCTGCTGAACATAAGCATCTACAATGCCGTCACGGCGCAGGAGCGGGCTCTTGGCGATACCACGATCTCCATCAAGGGGAAGATCGACGTTAAAGGAAACGATTCCGTCCTGATCGAGCGGAAATTCGCAGGCCAGCAAGCGCAGCAGATGGCGGCGGGCTCGATCGTTGGGCCGGTAAGCGCACTTATCCGCAGCCGCTTCGACGAGATGAGCATCGGCGGGATAACGATCGATATCGACTCGGTTGACGGCACTCAGACGGCGGTGCTCGATCGATTGGCGATCGACAAGGCAACGGTCCGCCCCGGGCAAACTGTGGAGGTGCAGGCGTTCGCCCGCACGGCTTCGGGCAAGGTGTTCATCCAGCGCATCCCGTTGACGATCCCGGCGGAAACGCCCGAGGGCAGGTTCACCATCATGGTCGGCGACGGCAACCAGGCGCAAAAGGAATCGGCGATACAGCACTTCGTGCCGAAGACGCTCGGTGAACTGATATCGATGATCAACAAGCTGAAGTCGAGCGACCGTCTTTACCTTGTCGCTTCGCGTCCGAGCACGGGCGTCGTGATAGGAGCGAACGAGATGCCGAACCTGCCGCCTTCGGTGATGGCGACCCTCAACAACGACCGCATCACCGGAGGGGTGAAACCGGTCGTCAACACGATCGTGCTCGAACAGGCACTGCCGCCCGCCGAGATGATCATCAGCGGGCAGCAGTCGCTGGCGATCGAAGTGGTCAAGTAGCTTGATTCCTAACAAATGTGAAGGGCACGGGGACAAACCCTCCGTGCCCTTTGTGTCTTCAGCTTCGTGTTCTTTGTGTTAAGAATTTTCACACAAAGTTCACAGAGACAAGACACCAAGGGCACGGAGATTTCTCTTGAAGTTTTAAAGTGTTGTGGCAAACTGGAATGTGAATAACCTGAATAACCTACTGCATGCCGCGAGCTTTGCGGCCCGGAAGCATACGGGCCAGAAGCGTAAGGGAGAACGCGGCGAACCCTACATAAATCATCCGCTGGAAGTGGCCAACCTGATCGCGAACGTCGGCGGCGTGGAAGACCTCGACATCCTGATCGCGGCGGTCCTTCACGACACTGTTGAGGATTGCGGCGTAAAGCGCGAAGAGATCGAAGAGCTATTCGGCGAGAAGGTCGCCGGATTCGTGATGGAGGTGACGGACGATAAGTCGCTGCCGAAGGCGGAGCGGAAGCGGCTGCAGGTCGAACATGCACCGCACCTTTCAACCGGAGCGAAGATCGTCAAGCTCGCCGACAAGATCAGCAACATAAACGACATCACGAACAGCCCTCCGGCGGACTGGTCCGTCGAAAGGCGGCTTGAATATATAGAGTGGGGAGTGTCGGTTGCTGCTGGGCTCCGCGGGGTGAATGGTCCGCTCGAGGAACATTTCGACAAGCTGGTCGAACGGGCGAGAGCGAAGGTCGCGGCGGCTTAGCTCTTCTTCTGCAGCTTGCCCATCGCACGCAGGTCGAACCGGATCTGTAACGGCGTTTTGCCCCGCCATCCGCCGACGTGGATGTGAGGCGCACGGCCGTAGCCGTTATTGCCGACCTTGGCGAATGGCTGCCCGGCTTTGACGGTGTCGCCTTCCTTCACGGATACGTCGGCCACGTGTGCGATCAGCACCATCGTGCCGTCGGCATGCTTGAAGACGACGAAGCTCGCGGGCGGCTTGCCTAACTGGCCGGGCTTATTGACGATCGGGTTGATGTTGATCTTCTCGACGGTCGCATCGAAAGGAGCGAGCACCGTCTCACCCCAGCCGTACCAATCCTCGTTCGTCAGGCCGTCAGTCCTGAACGCCCGCACAAAACCGGATCTTCCGTCCGCCGCGAGCCCGGAGTATATGATGCAATCGGTCCCGAGCGCATCGCCGGGGTACGGCAGTTGACCTTCCCAGTGCTCGCTGCAGGAATAATGCACCTTGAAAAGCGGGTGGATCATCACCTGTTCGATCGGGGCTTCGGAGGCGGAGTTGGCCAACGGTTGGGGGGCCTGGGCATTTACGAATACCGCGGCGAACGCCAGCGTGACGAGCAAAAAGATCGGTCTTTTCATTACTGTTAAGCCTCCGGCCTTTACGCGTACCGAGTGCCCGGAATCATATCACGGTGCTGCATCGCCCTCGATCCAGACTTCCCCATCAGCATAGACTTCCTTTTTCCAGATCGGAACGGTGCGTTTTAGTTCTCGAATGATCCACTCGCACGCCGCGAACGCTGCTTTTCTGTGCGGCGCGGCTACGGAGATGACGACGCTCGTCTCGCCGATCTCTAGTTTGCCGAGGCGATGTACGATGCCGACGTGCGAGATCTCAAAATCGGTCTTTGCTTTTTCGATCAGCTTCCGCATTTCCTTGATCGCCATCGACTCATAAGCCTCGTAAACAAGGTACTCGGT
>JAEZJR010000340.1 GCA_023415725.1 Acidobacteriota bacterium | reverse complement strand
CTCAGCCATCGAGACATCTCGCCCGAGCAGGCGGTCCATTGACGTGACCGGTTCACCCTCGCAAGCGATGATCCAGTTGTAGTAACTCAGGTCCGTGTTCACGTTCAGGGCGAACCCGTGCGTCGTTACCCAGCGTTTGATATGATCCCCGATCGCCGCGACCTTACCGTCTGCGGTGTGCACACCGGTCAGTCCCTCGATGCGGAAAGCCTCGATGCCGTAATCGGCCATCGTGCGGATGAGTACTTCCTCGAGGTCGCGTACGTACTTATGCACGTCCTCGCGGTCCGGCGAGAGGTTGACGATCGGGTACCCTACGATCTGCCCGAGCCCATGGTAAGTGACCTTGCCGCCGCGGTTCGTTTCGAACACCTCGATCCCGAGGTTTTTCAGGACTTCCGCGGTCGCGAGCACGCCGTTTTCCTTCGCACGACGCCCGATCGTGAACGTGTGCGGGTGCTCGAGCAGCAGAAAATAGTCGCGCTGGCGCCGGGCGATCACCTCCGTCTCGAGCTCCTTCTGGAGCTCCAGAGCACGAGAATAGGCAACTCTGCCCAAACGGCGGACTTCCAACAACCTCTCCTGCATAAGTTGTATGATAAAATGTTTAGCACACATTGAACAGGCGGGAGTATTGATGAGAACAGCCAGGTTATTGACCGTTTTTTCCATTTTGCTCGTTTTATTCGTCGCGTCGGCTTCAGCGCAGAGGACGCGCAGGCCGGCCCGAAGGCCAGCCCCCAAGCCGACCCCGACCCCTGTTAGGCCGATCGTCACCGCCGACATCACGGCTGCAAAACAGCAAGTCGCCAATCAACTTCACAACGTTAATGTCTTCGTGGACATATTCGGCCCGGTCGCGGTCGGGATCGAATCACGGGATAAGTCAGCTCGCAGTTTGGACAAGAAGGGATTGGAGACACTTGACCTCGATAAACGAAAGGTCATCGCCGCCATACGCGGGCTCCGCGACGGCCTCGTCGCACTCGAGACCGATTTCAGGACGAAACCGTCTCTCTCGCAGTATTTACCGAGGATCCAGGGGATCGGGACGCTATCAACGCAGTCGGAGGATAATGCCATCGCGGGCAGGTTCGTTGCGGCCAAGGAACCGCTACGGCAGATCGCTCTTAAACTGAACGAAACATTGGCGGTACTCCCCGGGCCGATGCCCATTGGAACGAGCCCTGTAAGGACCACGCCCGCGTCTACACAAACCCGGCCCGTCTCGACCGCACCCACTCAAAACAGGCCAGTAGTGACGGTTCCTCAAAACACTTCAACAGGGAAGAGCGCTCCCGCTCTAGGGATGACCGCCAACGAGGTCCTGCAAAGCGCCTGGGGTGCCCCCACCGGCAAGCGCACGAATCAGAGCAAGACCACGGAAGTGTGGACCTACTCTGGCAACAGGACTGTCTATTTTTACAACGGGAAGGTCTCGAATATCGTCCAGTAGCATCACGTACTGGACCGATCCTAGGGCTTCTTAAGTACCGCGATCTTCGTCTGTGGTTCGCAAACCTCCGCCTCGCCTTTGGGACTCCACCCCAAGCCCGCGACGGCCGCTGAAATTCCGAGTTTCTGGTGGATGTATTTCTCCGCGTCCTCTTTGATCAACTCGCCGTTCACCACGGTGGTCTTTTTAGTAAGGAACTCGCCACTCGGCTCAAGCGTTGCAGGATCTAACAGCACGTACCACGGCGATCCCCACTTCCGCTTGTCTCCGGCCTCGGTCCTTTGGGCGTAATGGACCGTCGTGAGGCGGTCGGAGAGTTTCTCCGATTCGTAAACCATCGGGAAGGTCAGCTTGTTCTTCTCGATGTGGTCGCGCATCTTCGAGGTCGAATCGTATTCGCCCACGCCGACGATCGCCAGCCCCTTGTCCTTGTATTTCTCGTGCAGGCCCTGAACGAACGCCAGGTCGTGCATCCAGTTCGGGCACCACGGGGCCCAATAAACGACCATCACGAGCTTTTTGCCCTTCGTGAAATCGCGCAGGTTCACCTTTGTGTCCCCGCCGAGGGACTTGTAAGTCCAATCCTTATAAGCGATCTCTTTTTCGACGACCGGCGACTGCTCGTTCTGCCCGAATGCGAACGCCGTGCAGGCCAGCGACAACAAAATTGCGGATATTAACTTCATTTGATTGCCCGATTTAGACTACGAATTCAGATGAGCAAAAACAAGAGAAAAGTTGGACGCTCGTTCACGTTCGAGCCTCCTCGCGGCGCCTGAATTTCCGCGACCAATGCACCACGTTGAGATATATCCCCGACAGAGCCGAAACGGCCGCAAGGCCCGAAAAGATAAGCAGCAGCGTCACCTGCCACCCGCCGGCGAAGAAATAGAAATGAGCCTCGCGGAAGAAACGCGTCTTCCACGTCGGCGGTTTCGAAAAACTCGCCTCGCCCGTCTCGGCATCGACGTATATCGAATCCGCCACGAGTCCGCCGATCGATTGGTAAACCGGCCGCCCGTCCTTCATCAGGAGCGTCAAAGCAGTGGTTGGCAGCGTTCGCCCGGACAATCCATTCGCCGCCTCCATCGCCTCCGCCGGCGTAACGCGGATGCGATCCGCATCGATCTTCTCCACCGTCCCGCCCTCCACCGTGTTCGGCAAAGCGTACAGAAAACCGCTCACCGCCCACGCCAGAACCGGAATCGAAACGAAAATGCCCAGTATCAAATGGAGTTGATATACGAACCTGTTCATGCAGAAAAACTATCCCTCATTCATCAGAGAAAACGGAAATCGCCCCTTGGGGCTGAATTAGCTTCCGTGCTCATCTGTGATAATCTGTGGATGAAACAGTACCATGAGCACCCCGACAGTTACAGAGATCTTCAAGCGTGCACTCGCGATCCGTGAGAACAACCCGAACGGGAAGTTCGATGACGTCCGTTCTCAATTGTTGAACGAGTTCAAGGGCAAGGCGTTCCCCGAAACGGCGTTCCTTACCATTCCGGAGTACGATAACGTCGTCCCCGAGGAAGATTGGACCGCCGGCCTCCCGGTCGTGCTCCGCGGCATCCAGAACGAAGACTGGAACGACGTTATACATGGGATCGTGCTCAGCCTGGAGCAGGTGGAGAATTACCCGAAACAGTCTCTCCGCGAGGATGACCCTGCGAAAGAATGGCGCAATCGCCACAAAACGATCGCCGAGGCAGAAGAAAAGAACCTCGCCAAATGGATGCCCGAGGAACTGATGTCCCTCGCCCAACGTAACGTCAAGGGCTAATAGCTATCGGCTATCAGCTAATAGCTAAAGCTATTTTTCCAACGGCGGCGTGGGCGACCTTGCCGCCATTGCTTTTTATATCTGGATCCGCATCCCGTCAAAAGCGATCTCGACGTTCAGCCCCGCGAACATCTCCATCGCCTCGTCCTCCCGTCCATCCCATTCCGGGTAAAGATGCGTCAGCACGATCCGCTCGGCATTTGCGAATTTCGCCATCTGCACGATGTCCTTTGCTTCTAAATGGATCTTCACCGGCGTCTGCGTGATGAACGAGCATTCCGCAAGCAGCAGGTCAACGCCGCGAGCGAAAACGGCCAGGTTGGTGGAATACCCCGTGTCTGACGTGTAAACCATCGAACGCCCGTCATCCGCGTCGAACCGGATCGCGAGGCTGTCGTCAGTGTGCGGGGTGGAAAACACGGAAGCTGAAAGCCCCGCGATCTCGAACTTCTTGCCTGCTTCGACCTCCACGATCTCCAGCGGGAACGGCTGCTTGAATAGGCCGTAATCGTAGGCCGAGTCGAAAGTCTCGATGAGCTTCCTTAGTCCCGGAGGTCCGAAAATGTTCATCGGCTTCGTTCGCCCCTGAGTTTCCGGCGCATGCTTCGTGCCGAACAGGAAC
>JAEZJR010000257.1 GCA_023415725.1 Acidobacteriota bacterium | reverse complement strand
AACACGACGGTTCCGCATCCGCGAAACAGCACTTGACCTGTTTTGTGGTGAACGGCCGTGTGGCTTTCGATGCGGGGAGCCTTGCGATGGGCCTGTCGGAGCAGGAGGGGCGCGAGGTTCGGGATATCGTCCTTACCCACGCCCACCTCGATCACGTCGCCGGACTACCATTATTTCTTGACGACCATTTCGCAACGTTGACCGAACCGATCAGAGTACACGCCGCCCAAGAGGTCATAGAAGTGCTGGAGAGAGACATCTTCAATTGGTCTGTCTATCCACGTTTCTCGGAACTTAGAAATGCGAACGGACCCGTGATCGAATATGTTCCGTTTTCAAACGGAATTGAATTCGAGGCGGGCGGGTTGAGAATCCGACCACTCAGTGTGAACCACAAGGTCCCGAGTTCCGGCTTTCTGATCACCGATGGGGACCGCAGGATCGCGTTGACCGGGGATACTTCCGCGATGAGGGAATTCTGGGCTGCGCTTGAGGACGTGGTCAGACTGGACGCGCTGCTTGTCGAATGTGCCTTCCCGGACGAACTTAGCGAACTAGCAGACATGTCGCATCACCTTACTCCGTCTGCACTCGCGACGGAATTGGGGACGTTTGGGCGCACGGAGTGTCCAAAGTATGTGGTGAATATCAAACCCGCCTACCGGGCCCGAGTCGTTAGCCAGATCGAGGCATTTGGGATCGAGAATCTTCAGATCCTCGAGGTCGGGCAGACTTATACCTGGTGATCCTATTTAGGCCGTTCGCGGAGAAAATTGATCGGCTCGAATGCACCTTCGCGATGCTCATCCGGGAAGTTGTATAGGGAAACCCTTCCATTCGACATCACCTTTTCGACGACAAAGGTCCGCTCTTCGCGTGATCGTCCGGGCATCACTTCCGCGCGGAAGGTTACTTTCATCTCAGGTCGGGCCCAGATCCTCAATGGTTTCCTGGTGTCGGTGTTTTTCTTTCTACTAAATATCGACATCGTCTTGATCACGCTTCTTGTGTTTCGTGGTGCGCCCGGTCGGATCGGTCTTTTCTTTAGGGCGATCTGAACCGATTTTGCGGCTAGGCGGAGCGGTGGGCTTGCGGATGCCCTCGAAAATGGTCTCTTTACGCTTCTTTTTCCTCGCCGTCACCATTAATATGATTATAACAAATGTGTTAAATCTCGTTATCAGTTCATAAGCATCACCCGAATAGGTTATTGACATAGACGTATGACCTATCCAAATATATTGGAACTTCAAAGGAAACGCCGATCGCTGCCGTAAAGCGAGTCGCCGGTTGCGATTTGTGGCACTTCCGTACCGAATGCGTCCAAACGAACAAAGGCACCGAAGACGGAGACGACCATTCTGGATTCCCGCGTCGACCTACTACTTCCTGGCGAGCGCTGTCGCCATCGGGGTCTTCTTTCTCGTGTGGGCGATCCTGCACGACTCGCAAGAGGAATCGCCCTGGATTCCGGCCGGATTAGTTGCGAGCGGCATCCTGATCTGTTCAGGTGCACTGCGTGAGTTGATCCTCAGAGGGGCTCGAAAAAGGGCAGTGATCGAGCAGCAAAGGCTCGATCTTGCAATCCTTTCCGGTCCGATGCCCCGCGTGGCAGCGGACCCCGACAAACTGACGTTGGAGCGGAACACGGCATTTCTAAATGAGATCCAGCGGAAATCGGAGGCGGCGAGAGTACTAGCCTCAATACCGGCGAGCCATCGGGAGGTGTTCGAACTCTGCGAGGAATATCTGGGCCTTGTGGACCGGGAACTGCCGAGGGTCAATATCGGGTCTCCAAGGTTGAGGCCGCTTACGAAAGGGAGGGAGTACGCCGCAAGGTTTCACCGATATCATATGCTGAGGTGGGCTGAAGGCGTGGCCAAAAGTTTTGCACAGGTCGCCGCTACGGAGTTCGATCCCGCCCGGAAACTCGAGAACGCTACGGAGGTCTTGGCTGCCCTCGGAATGGCATCCCTCCATTACCCTGATGAATCCAAACTCAAAGATTCCGAGTCAGCAGTAAAAGAGTTGATACTCTCGACCAAGGCCAAAGTGTTGATCGATAGAGTGGCGGGTGCTCGAGCGGAAGCGGAGGATGAGGAATTGCAATCCTTACTCGGCGAGGCGGAGATTTTGGTGTCGCTCGGGGAAGAGCAGTTTGGTGCGGCAAATTCTATCTTTCTTGCACTAAGGAGCGAAATCGATAACCTAAAAGGTCGCTTCTCGGGACTGTGACCTGTAGTTAGTAACCAGTAATGATCTCTCAACGATGCCCAATCTGTAGGAGCAGTCGGGTCCGGCGTGGATATCGCCCAACCCCGATCCTTCTCAA
Organism: Acidobacteriota bacterium; assembly: GCA_023415725.1. Lineage (GTDB taxonomy): Bacteria > Acidobacteriota > Blastocatellia > Pyrinomonadales > Pyrinomonadaceae > OLB17. Next base: position 3,313 of record JAEZJR010000257.1, on the reverse strand, counting down.
GCTCATCTTTAGATACAATTTGTTGTGCGACAGCTGCAATCTCGAATTCAGGGGCTTTGCCTTTCCACGTGCGGACAAGAAACCGCGCAAGCGAAAGCGGACGGAGTCTGCGTGAGATCGGAACCTTCAGCTTTGATGAGTCGCGTGTCCTCTGTCGGCGTTAGCATCCTGGTATTCTCGAAACGCTCCCTTTTGAAACTCCTTTTCACAATTCTACTGTTCCTCCTTGCCTGTAGCTTCGGAAGCCTCTCCGCACGAGGGCAGATCACATTCGGCGAGCCGGATGACCGCTTCGTCAACGACGTCGACCGTATCCATCAGGGCGACCTGATAGAGGTGGACGTGGTGGGAAGCTTCGAATTCGACTGGCGCGGCACGCTCAATCCGGAGGGGTTCATTGACGGCATCGAGAGGCTCCCAGAGCCTATATACGCCCGGTGCAGGTCCACTGCCCAGATCGCTTATTCGATAGCTGAAGGCTACCGGAAAGTGCTTAGGGATCCGGTGGTCGAGGTGCGAATAATCGACCGAAACGGAAGAGCTCTCTCATTCGTCGACGGCGCCGTGAAAACTCCTCTCCGACTTCGCATCAAGCGAGAGCTGTATCTCGATGAGGTGATAGCGCTCGCCGGAGGATTCACGGATGTTGTGGGTGACGAAATAAGCCTCTTCCGACCCGTGGGGGCCAGTTGCGAGGGCGCTCGGGACGTGGATCTTCCCAAGAGCCCGGTTACGCGAGTCGTAAAGATAAGAGACCTTCTAGCCGGAGCTGAAGGGGCGAATTTAAAGATCGTCCCCGGTGACATTGTGACCGTTGTCGAATCGCTCCCGATCTATGTGATCGGAGGGGTGGGCAGTCCTCAGCGATTATCTGCCCGCACCGGTATAACACTTTCCAGAGCGATAGACGCTGCAGGTGGGATCATCAAAAAGGGGCGAGCCGGTTCGGTGACGGTGTACCGCAGAAAGGGGGCCGACTCCCAGGTATTCGAAATCGATCTCGCGAAGGTGAGGTCCGGGGAGGAGCAAGACCTGGCTCTGGAAGCGAACGACATTGTCGAGGTGCCATTAAAGGGTGAAGAAAAACGCCAGTTCCCGCCGGTGATCGAGAGCCGCGGCGGGGACCGAAGTCAAATACCACTACGGATCATCGAATGATCGGATTGTCCTAAGCCGGGAAATTTGGTTGAATATAGTATTGCGGATCCGCCGGATCCGCTCACCTAACAAATGGCAGAATTTTTTTCGAACATGAGTCGCCGCAGTAAGGCGGTACTTTGGTTGCTAATCGCTGCGATCTTGATCGGCACGTTTATAGTATTGGAGCAGATCGCGATCCTTTACGTTGTAGCGACCCTGGCGATCACCCTACTTCTTTTGATAGTCGCATTCGCCGACCTCGAAAGCGTTGGACGAGGCGACGGCGAATCCCCGAGGTCGTAGTTTACCCGCCAACTTGGAATGCAGAATTGGAGGCGTCGAATCGCGGAGTTTTGCGTCTACTGCCTTTTGGCGGTGACCGTTAACACCGCCGTTTTAGCTTCCGAGCCTACGGCACTGCAGGCCGGCCGGAAATGGAACGGGAGCACCGTTCGATTGCTTATCTCAGGCTCCCTTAGACAACAATCTACTGCAATAAAGGCCGGGACCGATATAGATGCCGCGGTAAAGGCCGCAGTATCTCCATGGGAGACTTCGGTAGATATCCGGCTGGTTTTCACCGACTCCACACTGGAAAGTGTAAGTAACTCGAGATCGGGGGGCGATGGGGCCAGCCTCATTACCGTTGCTGCTACCTCAGAGAATCTCGCTCTTTTTCCTGAACAAGAGAACTCCGCTCCGGCCTACACTCGCCTTTTCTATGACCGCCGGGGAGCTATCATCGAGGCCGACGTTGTTCTGAATCCCTATATTCAATTCTCCTCAGACGAGACGCCAGGGACCTTCGACCTTCAGTCCGTTCTCACACATGAGTTCGGGCACGTGTTGGGACTGAAGCATTCTCCGGTGGTATCGGCCACCATGTACGGTCGGCTTTCACCGAACCGAGAACGTTCAACAAAGGGCATCGAGGCTCGTACCCTTGCTGCGTCGGACATTTCTGCAGCACGAGCCATTTATGGCCCAGGAAGCAGTGTGGCGGAATGCTGTGCGGCGGTGCTGGGGACCTTGTCTGGCCCGATCGGCGCGACCGGCGTCGTTTGGGTCGAAGAGGCGGACAGCGGACGACTTGTAGCGGCCGAGGAATACGGGAACGGGTCATTCAATCTATCCGGTTTCGCGCCGGGAAGGTATCGATTACTGGCTCAGGGGGCGCGTCAGCGGGGAGCCACCCAAATTTTCGAGAAAGATGTAGATCTTCCCGCTTCAGTTCGGAAGACTCTGGTCGCGCCGGCGACTGATGCCGAAATAACGCTGATCGGAACGAATGGCGAACTGGGAGTTCTTTCGGTCAACCTGACAAAAGGTAACTCTCAACAGATCTTCATTGGCGGCACCGGCCTGGACCCCTCGAAGGTAACTTTCGGCACCAGCAGCCGACATTTATCAATTGCTGCGGAAAGTACCTTCCCGATGAATTTCGGTGGGGCGGTAACCGCTGCGGCTCTCACGATCGCCGTCGATTCGGACACCCCGTCCGGGCAATACAGTATTTTTGTGGAGACTGCCAGCGGGGCCAGGAAGTACCTTCTAGGCGGTCTTACGATCGACTGACCCGGCCCTTTCAATATTCATTTTTCCCATCCGTTCAAAATAAAAGTCATTGCAAAATTTATAATTATATGGATAATCGTTCTGTTCACCTCCCCGGTGAACATCCGGCCGTGAGGGGTGAGGACTCACGGTCAAAAAGGGCGACGGAGTGGGAGACGTCGCCCTATTTCTTTTACACGTCGACATTTAACCTAAATCTTGCAATTCACTAGCCCCAGGCGTATAGTCAAAATCTTGTAGGCACGCTTACCGAAGCCGCATTCAAATTGACTTGCGGCTCGGGGGAACCAGGATCTTGGGGCGAAGCACTCGTGCGTGCGGAACACTTCCTTGTTCAAGCCCGTCAGCTAACCTCGCAGGTTTGATGGAAGTGGATAAGATCAATATCAATTTAGGGGAAAACGGCCGTATTCGCGTTTTAAGCGGATGCGGTTTTCTAGTTTTGGCGTATGCCTAAGTCCGGACGGAGCCGGCTCTCTCGTTGGTTTTACAAGGGGGTCCAGGAGATCGAGGGGCCGCACGAGCCCGAAGGCAGGCACCACAAACATCCCTGGTGGCAGGTGATGTGCCTCACCGGGGTCGACTATTTCTCCACGCT
>JAEZJR010000134.1 GCA_023415725.1 Acidobacteriota bacterium | reverse complement strand
AAGGTCGGCAGTGGCAAGCGCGGCCCTCTCACTGAGGCGATCCAGAAGGAATTCTTCGACATCCTCGATGCGAAGCGCCCCGCCCCGAATAACGCTCCGTGGCTGACCTTCGTCGGCGACGCAGGTGAAAAAAAAACGGCAGTAGCCTAGCTACCACCTGAGCTATAATCGATCAAGGCCCCGCCGCCGTGCGGGGCCTTTCGCTTTTCAGATGGAGGAACCCCAGCAAACTCGCCCGATCGGTTGGCCGCTCGACCTGGTCGTTTTTACATGCGGAGCTCTCGTGATGGTCTACGAGATCGTCGGCTCGCGCATCCTCGCGCCTTTCATCGGCACATCCACCTACGTCTGGACGAGCCTGATCGGCGTGATCCTCGCTGCTCTTAGCCTGGGATATTGGCTCGGCGGCCGGATCGCCGACGAACGCCCTAACGCAAAGGTCCTCGCCGCCGCGATACTCGCCGCTGCAGGGCTTGTCTCCGTCACCACCATCGCGAAGGAGGTCGTGCTCTCCACGATCGCTTCGATTCCCGCATGGCTCGAAGTCAAAGCCGTCATCGCAGCCCTGATCCTCTTTGCACCTGCAAGCATCGCTCTCGGCTTCGTCACGCCCTTTGCCGTACGGCTACGGATGGCATCGGTCGGCGACGCGGGCAAGACCGTCGGCCGCCTATATGCGCTGTCGACTATCGGCAGCATCGCCGGTACTTTCGCCGCGGGATTCATCCTGCTCCCCTTCATCGGGAGCGTACGCACGCTATACCTCATCGCCGGCGGGCTGTTCCTTCTTTCACTGCTGCTAATTCCCTTCTCGCTCGATCGAAAGCACGTTTCCGCATTGCTCCTCTTGGTGCTCGGGATAGGAGCCAGCGAGCTTTGGCGGCAAATGCTCTGGCGTTCGCACGAGATGATCGACGTCGATACCGAATACACCCGCGTACAGATCTTCCGTGCGAACGACCCGTCGACCGAGCGCCCCATCCGTGCACTCTCGTTCGACCCCTACTCCACACAATCTGCGATGTTCCTCGATGGCCGCTCGGACGAACTCGTTTTCGAATACACCAAGTTCTACCATCTCCTCCGCGCGGCAAATCCCGGCTTTCGCAGAACCCTGATGATCGGCGGGGCGGGCTACAGCTTCCCGAAATCCTATCTCGCCGAATATCCGAATGCCGAACTAGAGGTCGTCGAGATCGACCCCGGCATGACACGCATCGCACGAGATCATTTCCAACTAAAAGACGATCCGCGGCTCACGATCCGCCATGAGGACGGCCGCGTCTTTTTGAATAATGCGGAGTCTGCCCGCTATGACGCCGTGCTGATGGACGCCTTTGGATCGCTCTTCTCGATCCCCTTCCATCTCACCACCGTCGAGGCAGTACGACACATCGACCGCGTCCTCGCTCCCGACGGCGTCGCGATCTTCAACGTCGGCTCCGCCATCACCGGCCCCGCGAGCAATTTCCTCCAGGCCGAATTCCGCACCTACCAGGAGGTCTTTCCGTTCGTCCACCTCTTCAAGGTCCGCCCCGAACGCCCCGATACCGACCTCCAAAACCTCATCGTACTCGCCTGCAAACGAGAGTGCGTATCGACCGCCGCCTCAAGCGATCCGTTGGTCAACTCCCTGATCTCCCGCCTCCACACCACCCCCTTCCCGCTGACTCGTCCGACCCTGACCGACGACCTCGCCCCGGTCGAACGCTACTCTTCCATCGCACAAGCCCAACAACATTGAAGTCTCCCAAACGAAACAAGGGCTCTGCCCCGCGGCATCCTTGTGAGGCCAGCCTCACCGGGCAAGTCCCAATAACAAAAAAGGAGGCTCCGCCTCCCTTTCCGCATCGAAATGAAAATCTCCTTTTTACCTCAACCCCTGCCCGATCTGGTCGGTCCCGAACGCTCCGATTCCGTTCAGACGGAAGGTGAAAGACAAGCGGTTCTCGTTGCGGACGCCGACGTTGAAGGTATAGAACTGCAAGGCCAGGGAGCAGCAGTCGTAAGCGTAACCGAGCGTGTAGAGAGAGCTGATTAGCGGCGAGAGACGGGCCTCGCGGCGGTTGTGGAAATCGAAAAAGAGTGACGTACCGCCGAAAAGGCCCCGGTCACGGTTGCCGAGGAAAACCGACGGGCTCCACTGCGAACCGCGCAGCGTTCCCGGCTCTTTTCCGTCGGCCACCGCGTATTGAGCAAGCGACGGCACGAGCGTCACGGCCCGCGTGTAGTAGAACGTCTGGAAGATGTTGACCAGCGGCCGGTAATAGCCGACGGTCGCCGACACCGCGCGGATCCCACCTCCCTGCACGCCGACGTCCATCCGAGTGTTCACGAAAATGGTCCGCTGAGGCCTGTAGGTCAGGTCGAGATTCAACGGAGAGAACCGCCGCGGCACCCCGCCGAAGGTATAAAACGACATCGCCGTGATCGGCGCGATCTGGTTCCTTCGCCCCGGCTCGAGTGCCCCGCCGAAATACTTATCGAAGAAATACTTCCCGCGAACCGTAAAGGTCAGAAGCTCATAAGGCTGCACCGCCACCGTCGATCGTGCCGTACTATCGTCGGCCTGGATCGACGAATCCGAAATGTCTGTTACGCTCGATATTTCCCTAAGCTTTTGCTGTGCTTCTTCTGTAACGGCCTCCGTGTATCGCCGCGTGTAGATACGGTTCGTTACGCCGAACTCGATCTCGTTCGTATCGGTGATCGTGTCGAGGTAATCGAACCGAATTATCTTCTGAAAATTATCGACGCCTTTGATGTATCGATACGTCGCGAAGGGCTCCACCACGTGGCGTAATTTGAACGCGTTGCCCTTCCCGTAGAAATTACGCGCCAGCGCCACGGGTCTGATGTCCAACTCGAACTCACCGTATTTACGGATCACGTCGCGGCCCGTCACCTGCCGCATATCGTTGAACGAGTTCGAGTAATATGTGACTCGTCCCGCGCCCGAAGCTGTCAGGTTCAGATACTTCGTATTTATCGGAAGAGTGACCTGCGGGTGAATGTCCAGCCTCTGCCCAAGCACGGGCGAAACGACCGGATCCTGCCCGGTCAAGGCTCGATACGCCGCCGGGTTATCCACCTCCTCACGCCGCGAAACACCCTCAACGCTCGCGTCGAACGAGAAATAAAGCGGCTTCAGGAACGACAGCATCGTGGGCCGCTTCTCGAAGTTCACGCTCGGCAAATTGCGCGTCTTTATCCGCACATTAGGGATCGAGATCACCTGCGAACGCGCAAGCAGATTCAGCGTGAAGCTGTTCCAGCTCTTGTTGATGAACCCCTGCGACACCTCTATCGGCGAGATGATCTGCTGGACGCCATCGAGGAACTGCTGTCGGAATGCGAGGTTCGACGTCAGCCTTACATCCGCCGCCGCCGTGAACCCGTTAGAGAAGTAATGCACGCCCTCGGCGTAAACCGTCGAACCGCCCTGATTCGGGTGCTGTGCGTCTTCACTGTGCCCGAGGATGCGATCCTTCACCGCGTAGAACCCGAAATTGAAGTACGATCGGGAGTTCGCACGCGACCGAAAATCCAGTCCGTATCCCAAACCGCGAGAGGTGTAAATATCCGCCCTCAGCGTCACGTCCGCCGACCGCCCCAGCGTTTGGTAATACGCCCCTGACGCACGAAACCCCTTATTCCCCGAAAAGCTGAAACTCGGCGTCAGGAACCCCGAGGCCCTGTCCTGCCGCTTGATCGGGATCGAAGCGAACGGCACCGGCAGCAGGGTGATGTCCTTCACCTTGAACTTCGCCCCCTTCAGCTTCACCCTGTCGTTCGTCTTGATCTTCGCTTCGTCCGCCGTGAACGACCACTTCGGTGTCGCCTCATCGCACGCGGTAAACACACCGTTCGTGACCACGACCTCATCCAGGGCCGTACGCTCTACCTTGTCAGCTTGGAAGTAGATGATCGTCCCGTCATTCGTCTGGTTCGTAAACCCCGTCGAGTCCTCGAAGGATCCGAGCTTCGTCTTATAATTCCAAACAGCCTTCGCCCCGGTGATCCGCTGGTCGTCGCCCTGGTCGAAAACGACGCTCCCCTCGGCGATCATCTTGTTCTCCGCCTCTATGATCGTTATCTTGTCCGCCTGCAAGCGGTAGATCCCGTAACGCACGTCGACGTTCCCGCTGTGGATGACGACCCGCTTTCCCTGTTCGCCTTCGACGGTCTGGCCGTCCGAATAAACGACCACCTCGCCGTCACCGCCTTCCGGAGGCAATGTAGGCTTTCGCGTGCCCGGGGCCGCGATCTGTTCCTGGGTTATGGGGTTGATGTTCGGGGTATCAGTTATCGGGTTGGCCACGCGCCGGTCGACCGGATTCGTCTGCTGGCCGAAAGCGGCGGCCGCACACAGCAATACCAATGTTGGAGATTGGAGAAACCGGAAAAAACGCATTGAGAAAGCCCCGAGGAGATATTTTCCGATGCTACACGAAAATCCGGCAACTATAAAGGCGTGTGGTAAACTGCCGTTCTTATCTTAAATATGGCGAAACAAAAGGTTTTGGTCGTCGAAGACGAGGAACTGATGCGAAACATCCTTCGCACTTTGCTCGAGGACGAAGGCTATGAGGTTTTTACCGCCGATAGTGCGGAATCGGCCCTCCAGATCTTCCCCGAAAACGCGATCGACGTCACCGTCACGGACATCAAAATGGCAGGTCTCGATGGCCTTGGGCTCCTCGACCGACTCAAAGCGATCGAGGAGCATGCACTTGTGATCGTAATGACGGCCTTCTCCTCGGTCGACTCGGCTGTCGCGGCTCTCCGCAAAGGAGCTTACGATTACATCACCAAGCCGTTCGTAAATGAGGACCTCATCCACACCGTCCGGAACGCGATCCGTAACCGCGAACTTTTCGCCGAGAACCGTGCCCTCCGACGCGAATTGAACCGCCGTATCAATCGCTCCGACATCATTGGCTCGAGCGACTCGATGCGCGAGATCTTCGACCTAGTCCAAAAGGTCGCGAACACCGACGCCCCGGTTCTCATCCAGGGCGAATCCGGCACCGGCAAGGAGCTGGTTGCGCGGTCCATCCATTTCAACAGCACTCGGTCCGCAAAGCCCTTTCTCGCCGTCAATTGCGGAGCACTCCCCGAATCGCTCCTCGAAAGCGAGCTCTTCGGCCACACGAAAGGCGCGTTCACTGGGGCCGCGGGCGATAAGAAGGGCCTGTTCCGCTCAGCGGACGGCGGCACGCTGTTCCTCGACGAGATCGGCGAGATGCCACCGCCCCTGCAGGTACGCCTGCTCCGGGCACTTCAGGAACATGAGGTGACTCCAGTCGGCTCCTCAACACCGGTAAAATTCGACGCCCGCGTCATCGCCGCCACGAATCGCGACCTCGAGAAGGAGGTAGATGCCGGCAACTTCCGCGAGGACCTCTATTACCGCCTCAACGTGATCGAGATGACGCTCCCCCCGCTCCGCCAGCGCCGGCAGGATATACCTTCGCTCGTCCGCCATTTCCTATCACGCGCGGCTGAAAAACAAAGCACCGTCGAAAAGCCGATTTCCGACGAGGCGTTGTCCGCCCTGCGAAATTACGATTGGCCCGGCAACGTACGCGAGCTCGAAAACGCTGTCGAACGCTCCTTCATCCTCAGTGGCGATGAGATAATGATCGAAGACCTTCCGCCGAAGATCCGCCGCTCCGTCGACTCGGGCGAATACAGCGAAAACGGTCGCCCCTCGCTCGAAGAGGTCGAACGCCGCTACGTCTTCGAGACCCTCGATTCAACCGGCCACGACAAGGTAGCTGCGGCTCATATCCTCGGGATCGATCTTTCTACTTTGTACAGGAAATTGAAAAGGTACGAGGAACTGTAAGCTACTGGGCATGCACTTCGACAACGAAATAATCCGTGCCTTCTACCCGCGAAATGGTTCCCTGGTTATAAGGAGGCTGGTAAAGATCGTCTGCCGGATACGCCGTCGCAGGCACCGACGAACCACCCCGGCTCTCGCCCTGTGCGATCAACTCCGCCGGGAACCAATCTTCCACCGAGACCTCCTTCGGAGCTCCCTGCCCTTTCGCGGCGAGCTGGTCCGAAAACTTCTTCGCGTCCTCCGGTGAGAGTCTGAACGCAGCTGTCAGTGTCTTCCTGGCCTCGTCCTTCTTCCACGCGAGATCCTCGGTCTCCCACGCGAAATTGATCAGCATCCCCAGCTCTTCGCCGTTCGTGTTGGCTTTGTTGGAATTGCTCGCGACGGAACTGACCGCTGAATTGGCATTATTCGCCCCGTCCCCGGCGTTTCCGCCGCAGCCCGTGAAGAAGATCGAGATTAGAATTATCGGGATGAGGGCTCCCCGTCTGAGGAATCGCATTTGGCAATCTTAAGTAAAAAGCGCGGGATTGCAAAACCGCTCCTGCAAAACCTGAGTCACGAACACGTCAGTAAGCTTATGTTCACTGCACGAACTACGCTCGCAATTATTTTGATGCTTGCCGCAACCGTTGCGGTTTCCGCCCAGGCGAAGATCGCAGGCCCCAGATCGACGGTCGCCGCATTTTACCGGTTCGATTCGGCAAATTCGCAAGTCTTCAACCGCCGGAACATCGACGCCCGAAAGCGTTGGTTCTCGGCCGAACTTTATAAACTCCTAATAAACGAACTTGCCAGAGAAAAAGAATTCCTTAAGGCGAACCCGACCGACAAACCCCACTTCGGCGACGGCCTGCCGTTCCGCCCGCTCGACGAGGTTTGCGAACTCAACGGAAAGAACTACCGCCGCCAGATCTCCTATGGCCAGGTCACCGTCAAAGGCGACCTCGGCAACGTCGATGTCTATTTCAAATACCCAAAAGGCTGCAACATCCCCGACATCCTCTACGCCGTTAACATGTCCAAAGAAAACGGCCGCTGGGTCATCGACGACATCCGCTACTTCCCCGACAACACCTCTCTCGTGGAAGACCTCAACCGGGCGGAATATTAACGATTCGAACCAGATGAAATAACAAAACCAAAGCCCGACCAACCATCGGGCTATTTCCGCTCACTTCCGTGTGTTCCGTGGTTCCTCTTCTTGATCTTCATCCTCTTCCTCTTATTCTTCTTCTTATTCTTCTTATTCTTCTTATTCTGTGGTTAAGATCGCCAAATCACAGATCAAGATGAATAAAACCGGTCGAGACACACCGCTCACCCATTGCCCCCGCCGAACGACTCCCATTAGTTTACGCACCATTATGATAAAATCACCTTTTATACACACATAAGTTATGGCCACGGAGATCAAAGAAGCATTAACTGAAGCACAGGCTGAGAAGCAGCGTTGGGAAGCGGAAACGCTCGCCAAAGTGTTGGAAAAGACCGCCGAGCGAAAGAAGTCCTTCGAGGGCGTTTCGCTCGAACCGGTCGAACGCCTTTATACCGAAGCGGACTCCGATGGCATCGAGGTCGGCTTCCCCGGCGAGTTCCCGTACAAACGCGGCATTCACCCCACCGGCTACCGTGGTCGCCTTTGGACGATGCGCCAATTCGCCGGTTTCTCGTCGCCCGAGAACACCAACGCCCGCTTCAAATATCTCATGGAGCACGGCCAAACCGGCCTCTCCGTCGCCTACGATCTTCCCGCCCTGATGGGCCTCGACGCCGATTCTCCGTTGAGCGAAGGAGAGGTCGGCAAGTGCGGCGTTGCCGTATCGTCGCTCGCCGATTTTGAAACGCTTTTCGACGGCATCCCGCTCGATCAGGTTACCGTTTCGCAGACGATCAACGCACCGGCCCCGATCTTCCTCGCGATGTACCTCGTAGTCGCCGAAAAGCAAAAGGCCGATTTCAACAAGATCTCCGGAACGCTCCAGAACGACATTCTCAAGGAATACATCGCCCAAAAGGAATGGATCTACCCGATCAAACCGGCGATGAAACTCGTCATCGACACGTTCGAGTACTGCTCCAAGCACGTGCCGAAGTACAACCCCATCTCCGTGTCGGGATATCACATTCGCGAAGCCGGCGCGACCGCTCTGCAGGAACTCGCATTCACCCTGCGTGACGGTGTCGAATACGTGCAGTACGGCGTCGACCGCGGAATGGACGTCGATGATTTCGTCCCGCGGCTGTCGTTCTTCTTCAACGCTCACAACGACTTCTTCGAAGAGATCGCCAAGTACCGCGCGGCACGCGTCGTGTGGGCACGAACGATGAAGGAACGCTTCGGGGCAAAAAAACCGCGCACGATGCAGCTCCGCTTCCACACGCAAACGGCCGGCGTCTCGCTTACCGTCCAGCAGCCGCTCAACAACATCGCTCGCGTCGCGATCCAGGCCCTGGCCGGCGTGCTCGGCGGCACGCAGTCGCTGCATACCGATTCCTACGACGAAGCACTCGCGCTTCCCACCGACCAGGCCGCTCTCATCGCTCTCCGCACGCAGCAGATCATCGCCGAGGAGACCGGTGTCGTTAATACCGTCGACCCGCTCGGCGGCAGCTACTATCTCGAATCACTCACCGAGAAGATGATCGACGGCTGCCTCGATTATTTCGCAAAGATCGACGGCTTCGGCGGTATGGTCGAAGCAGTGGAGGCCGGCTTCCCGCAACGCGAGATCCAGGAGTCGGCCTATCAGTACCAAAAGGCCGTCGAACGCGGCGAGCAGTCGATCGTCGGCGTCAACAAGTACGCCATGGACGAGGAGATCCACAAGACCGACATCCTCCAAATAGACGAAACCGTCCGGGACCATCAACTCGAACGCCTCGCCCGCGTCAAATCGGCCCGCGACAACGGCGCCGTCGCTAACTCGCTCGAGAAACTCAAAAAGGCGGCCCAGGCTGACGAAAACACGATGCCCGCCATCATCGAGGCCGTCGCCGCCTATGCCACCGTCGAAGAGATCTGCGTCGCCCTCCGAGACGTATACGGCATCTACGAAGAACCGGCATTTTGATTTGTCTACAGTTTCCGGTTATCAGTTTCGAGTTTCCAGAGGCAAACTGGTGACTGGAAACTGAATACTGGAAACTGTTCAAAAACCTCATGCAAGATTTTAAGAACCTCAAGGTCTGGCAGAAAGCTCACGAATTGGCTCTTTTTACCTACAAGATCACTTCAGACTTTCCCAAAGAAGAATTGTTTGGATTGCGAAACACATTGCGGAAAACAAGCGTCGATATTCCCGCTTATATCGCCGAAGGCTGCGCAAAGGAGAGTAATGCTGAATTCTCCAAATTGATCGGAAATGCGATCGCGTTGAGTAATCGACTGGAATACTACGCCTTGATGGCAAAGGATCTGACTTTTCTTAATGATCCAATTCACATCGATTACGTCGAACGTATCGTAGAGATAAGGAAGATGCTAAGCGGATTGAATCGTCGGCTCGACGGGTGATTGCCCTCCAAAATACGAAATTCATTGACTCTCACCAAGTTTGGTGATAAAAATTCCCTCCTGATCTCAATTCCGAGTGCCGGTTTCTGCGTATGATCGGGTCCGTTTCGATGGGTCCGGTGAAACCGTCGTTCCCACCGCTGTCCACATGCGCGCTCATTCTGTTTGCAACAGGAGGGTTTCGATGAGGATCTCGAAGAATTCTGCCTTTATCTTTCTGACCGCTTTTACTTTTGTCGCGGTCGCTTTTGCTCTTCACTTCACCACCGTCGGCGAGGCGGGTCCTCTGCCGCCCGCGCCGCGGCTGGAGGTGACCGTCGTGGCAACGGGTCTTCATAACCCGCGCGGTTTGAATTTTGCCCCGAATGGCGACCTTTACGTCGCCGAGGCCGCCGCCAATGGCACCCCGACGGACCTTTGCGGAGTGATGGGTAACGGCGAGGAGATGTGTGCGGCTTTTACCGGTTCGATCGCCCGGATCGATCGTCGGTCGGGTGAGCTCACTCGCGTACTGACCGGTCTGCCGTCCCTTATCCCACCGGAAGGCCCGGCGATCGGGGCCACCGGCCCGCATGACGTCGTATTCCACGGCATGGGCAATGCATATTTCAGCATCGGTCTTGGCGGCAATCCGACCCTTCGCGAGACTTACTTCGAAGAATTCGCCCACAATTATGACCGCATCGCACGGTTCAACCCGAGCGGAAATTACTCGCTGCAGCAAGACCTCGGCGATTACGAAGCGGCGAACAACCCCGACGGATTCGTTCCGGACAGCAACCCGTACGGACTGCTGGCTCTTCCCGGTGCCCTGCTCGTGGCTGACGCCGGTGGAAACGACCTCCTGAAGATCTCCGCGAACGAAAAGATCTCCACGCTCGCCGTCTTCCCGCGAGTTAACCGGCCTCCGGGAGTCCCGCCGCCGGTGCCTTCCGTACAGGCGGTCCCCACTTCCGTTACCCAATGCCCCGACGGAACTATTTACGTCGGCCAGCTCACCGGCGGCCCGTTCACGGTCGGCATCGCAAGCGTTTACCGCGTGCCGCAAGGCGGGGGAACTCCGGTGGTCGCGTACACGGACTTCACGAATATCATCGATATTACCTGCGGCCCCGACGGCTCGTTTTACGTCCTCGAGATCGCGCAGAATGCCATCCCGAATTTCGGCGATGGCGGCCGGCTCGTTCGGATATATCCAAACGGGACCCAAACGGTAGTTCTGAGTGGACCGCAGTATCTTTTCGCCCCCGGTGGGGTGGCGGTCGGCCCGGATGGTGCTCTTTACGTAACCGTCGCCAGTGTCTTGCCGGAAGACGGCGCGGTCATCCGTATCGAACAGTAAAAATGAAAAATTGAAAACCGGGCCGGATCGAAACGTATTAGATCCGGCCCGGTTTTTGAGCCGATCCCAGCCTTATCAGCAGTTTGGATTGTTTGGACACTGAAAATTATCGGTCAGTTCACCCACCGAAAGTGGCCAACATGATCGGTCCGGATGACGCCGTTCATTTGCTATAATTCCGCCGAACTTGCGGAAATCGAAATGACCGGACCATCATCAATTTTGGGCGAAGTTAAGGTTAAGCTAACTGCCTTTCGCGAGATCGGCGACCGCGGTGAAAGCCTCGCGCTGGAGTTTCTCGTACGTTCCGGCTACCGCATCGTGGCGGCCAATTTCACAGCCCCGATCGGCCGCAACAATATTGGGGCACTGGTCAAAGGTGAGATCGACATCGTCGCCCTCGATGGCGACACGCTTTGTTTCGTAGAGGTGAAGACGCGTTCCGCCACGGACTTCGCCGGGCCGCTGAGCAACGTCGATCTGCGAAAGCAGCGCGTCGTCACCCGCACCGCCCGCGTCTACCGCCGTCTCTTCAATATACGAAATGTGAAGCACCGCTTCGACGTAGTTACCGTCATCGACCCGCACTCGGGCGAACCCAAGATCGAATTGCACAAGAGTTTCTGGACCGAAGGAAAATTTAGGAAAAGAAATTGGTCCGACGAGGGCTTTTGATTCGCGGCGGAATGGTGTAAAACTTACCGCACGAAAAAGGAAATCACGAATATGAAATTAACGAGCTTTATCCTTTCGATCGCACTCCTGGCGTCAGCCCTTACGATCTTCGCGGCACCCGCAGGCCTGTCCGCCGACGAGGTCACCGGCAAATGGTCGCTCGCCTTACAGGTTCCCGGCGAAACGGTGGACGTGGTGCTCGACCTCAAGCAGGACGGCGAATCCGTCACCGGCACCCTGACCTCCAGCCACGCCTCCGGCAAGATCGACAAGGGTACGTATAAGGAAAAGAAATTGTCCGCAACCGCCACGGTAGACATGCAGGGTTCACCCGCCGAAGTCCAGATCGATGGCACCGTCGACGGCGACAAGATCAGCGGCTCACTGACTGTTCAAGGCATGGGTTCCTTCCCCTACACCGGCAGCAAAGGCAAGTAATAATTGCCTGTCAGAAATAAAAAAAGGAGGACGCCCAGGCACCCTCCTTTTTTATTTTCCTTCTAAGATCGGATCACCGTTTGCTTCTTGGCTCCTTCGCGTCAGTAAGGATAACGTAGTCGCCGAGGCCTGCATTTTTGGCCTGATCGAAATTGCGAAAATCGTCAACGTACTTGATCGTCACCACTAAAGCCCTTCCCTTCGGACGATACTTCAGAAAATGCTCGACCGTTCCTAAACGGTTCTCGGTGTGGAATCCGCCGTTCAAATGCACGACGAGCGAACCTTTGTTTTTCTTCAAACTCTCCGCCACAGAGTAGGCCATCGTGGCGTCCCAAAGCGATTGTGAGCTCAGGATATTATCGAGACCCATCTGAGCCTCCGCGCTCGGTCCCATCAGCGCCTTGAACTTCTTCGAGTAGGCATCCGAAGCCTCAGCGTAAGGCAGCGGGGCCAGCCATTTACGTGCCTGTTTTGAAAGCCCATTCAACGAATTTCGCCCGCCGCGCGAAACCATGTTCACGTAACGCCTCGGGGCGTTCGCCGCGACGACGTCCAGCTTTCGTTCCTTTGCCAATTCCACCAGCGGCCGGTAATCCGTCTTGTAATTCCCCCACGGCCGTGAGCTTTGAAGGAAGTGATTCTCTGTGATCAGCCCTTTCAAATATTCGTCCAGCACGACCTGCACGTCCGATTCGAACATCTCCAGCGACAGCGTCACCCTTCGCCCCGGTGAATACTGCTCCACCGCTTGCTTGAAGATCTCGAATTGCACCGCGTGCCCGACCGCGTCGTCGTGCAGCTCGCCGAGAAACACCACGTCGGTGTTCTCGAGCGATTTTACGATCTCGGCGATCGACGAAGGCTCACCCTTGCCGGTGAAGACCGAGTACTTATCAGGCGATTGGGCGAAGACATGACTCACAGAAAGAAGGACGACCAAAGCTAGCAGTTTGTACATTTTGGAGAAGATTAACACAGGTCCCCCTGCCCAAAAAGAACGGCCCCGCCTGGACATCCACCGGGCAGGGCCGTTAGTTCGTTATCGCGATCTATTACTTACCGGTGGCGACCTTCAGCCGCGTTTCCGCAGCTTCGAACCGCTCCCGCAACGCCGCGGTCGAATCTATATCTTCCGAAGCGGCAGCCGCGAGTTCCTTCTCCGCCGCAGCGAGTTCGGCACGGGCGGCCTCGATATCGATCTCGTCCGGTGCTTCCGCCGCGTCCGTCAACACGGAAACCTTGTTTCCGCTCACTTCGACGAACCCGCTCGCGATCGCGAGCCTGTCGACATTCCCACGAAGTGTATAAGAGAGCACGCCGGCCTTTAGCTCCGAAACGAGCGGTGCGTGGTTCGACAAGATCCCCGCTTCACCCGAAGCCGTAGGTACCGTGACCATCTCCACTTCCGTATCCAGGACCCTGCGTTCGGGAGTGACTATTTCTAACTTAAGCATTGATTTTTGTATGCCTTATTTAGTGAAAGGCGGCTGGCTGTCGATCGAACCGCCAACCGCCTACTGCAAACTGCCAACTGGCTATGCGGCCGCGGCCATCTTCTTGGCCTTCTCCCTTGCCTGCTCGATCGTGCCGACCATATAGAACGCCTGTTCCGGCATGTCGTCGCACTTGCCGTCGAGGATCTCACGGAAGCCCTTGATCGTGTCCTCCACCTTCACGTATTCGCCCTTGAGGCCTGTGAACTGCTCGCCAACCGTGAACGGCTGCGAGAAGAAGCGCTGGATCTTGCGGGCACGTGCCACCGTGAGCTTGTCGTCTTCCGAAAGCTCGTCGAGGCCGAGGATCGCGATGATGTCCTGCAGGTCCTTGTAGCGCTGGAGGATCTTTTTAACTTCCTGCGCCGTGTTGTAGTGAACGTCGCCGACGATCTGCGGATCGAGGATACGCGAGTTCGAAGAGAGCGGATCTACCGCCGGATAGATCCCGAGCTCCACGATCTGACGCGAAAGAGCCGTGACCGCATCGAGGTGGGCGAACGTCGTCGCCGGTGCCGGGTCGGTGTAATCGTCCGCCGGCACGTAAACGGCCTGGATGGACGTGATAGCACCCGTCTTCGTCGAGGTGATGCGCTCCTGCATCTCCCCCATCTCCGTCGCGAGGTTCGGCTGGTAACCCACCGCCGAAGGCATACGTCCGAGAAGTGCCGACACCTCAGAGCCCGCCTGCGTGAAGCGGAAGATGTTGTCGACGAAGAACAGCACGTCGTTCCCCTGGTCGCGGAAGTACTCGGCCACCGTCAGCCCTGAAAGAGCAACGCGGAGACGCGCTCCCGGCGGTTCCGTCATCTGCCCGTAAACCAGCGCCACCTTCGAATCCTTGATGGATTCCTTGTCCACCTTCGTCAGGTCGAACGCCCCGGTCTCCTCCAGGTTGTGCATGAAGGCATCGCCGTAGGTGATGACCTTTGATTCCACCATCTCACGGAGCAGGTCGTTCCCTTCGCGGGTGCGTTCACCGACGCCCGCAAAAACGGAGTAACCCTCGCGGCCTTTCGCCACGTTGTTGATCAACTCCATGATAAGAACCGTCTTGCCCACACCGGCACCGCCGAAGAGGCCGATCTTACCGCCGCGAAGGAAGGGCTGGATCAGGTCGATGACCTTGATGCCCGTCTCGAACATCTCGAGCTGCGTCGCCTGCTCGTCGAACGAAGGAGCATGGCGGTGGATCGGGTATTCGATGTCCGTCGAGACCGGGCCGAGTTCGTCCACCGGGTCGCCGATCACGTTCATCACGCGGCCGAGCGTCGCCGGGCCAACCGGCACGGTGATCGGGCCCTGCAGGTCCTCCACCTTCATCCCGCGGACCATACCGTCCGTCGGCAGCATCGAAACCGCGCGGACGCGTCCCTCACCCAGGTGCTGCTGCACCTCGGCAACGACGTCCACGGGCTGCTCCACATCGAAGCCTTCCGAAGTGATGCGAAGTGCCTGGTGGATCGGCGGCAGATAATTCTCAAACTCGACGTCCACGACCGGCCCGATGATCTGCACGACCTTACCGATCTTTACGCCTGTTCCGTTAGCCATTTGTAATAAATTGCTCCTCTATATAGATAGGAAATCGTTCTGAAAACAAAGTAGTAAGAATATCACACCCTTTACCCCGCCCGCAAAGCTGCCACGACGCGTCATTTTGGAACCCCGGCACCCTGCCGGGAATTCACGCCCCCGGGCTGCATGAGTGACGCCCCCCGGGAACGCGGGCGCCCTCGCCTGCATGAGTGCCGCTTCGGCACGAAAACTTACTGAACCAACCGACCGTCCCGGGATTCGGATTCGAGCTGATGGTCAGTTGCTGTGCACAAATGTTGTAAAATCAAACTTATGGATAGCGATGTCATAAATGTCGACCCGGAGATCCTGGGCAGCACGCCCGTTTTCAAGGGACCTCGCGTACCGATCGAAAGCCTTTTCGATCACCTCGAAGGCGGTGTGTCGCTGGATGAGTTTCTTGAAGACTTTCCAGGCGTGTCGCGTGAACAGGCGGTCGAAGTTCTCGAATTGGCCGAAAAGGTAGTAACCTCGTCAAATTTCTCCCAAATCTATGAAGCTATTACTTGATGAGAATCTCCCACGCAGACTCAAACGGGATTTCCAGGAACACGAGGTATACACCGTACGAGATCGAGGATGGAATTGATTAAAGAATGGCGAACTTTTGCAGAAAATGCTCGAAGGGAATTTCGATTCGCTATTGACCTTTGATAAGAACATTCAGCATCAGCAGAACTTCACCATGTATCCGATCGCTGTCATCCTTTTAATTGCCGAATCGAACCAATATAAGCACCTCAAGCCACTCGTTGAACGCATCAATGAAGAGTTGCGATCGCTTTCGACCTGCGTAATCGTTATTTCTTAATTAAGAAGCGGCGATGCTGGATTCCTCCTACATCGCCCCTAGTGCTTCTCTAATGGGTTAAACACTATCCCCCCGCCTGAGCATTCATATTGAACCTCAAGATCGCCCCGACGCCTCCGGCCTCTTCCAGCATCGACTCGTCCTTGATGAAAGTGATCCGGGCTGCCGTATTGATCGCCCTCACGATAAGTTGGTCCGCGATCTGTGCCGCGTCGCCGATGGCTGAGGCCGCATCGGCCGGAGCGGTATCGTCGCCGGGTTCGTATTCCTTGAGGATCTTCTTCACCTTCTTCTTGCTGTAATCAAAGGTGTCGATATTCGAGGCAAGGATAAGCTCCTCTACCTGCCCGTTCGCCAGTGCCCGCAGAGTGTCCTCCACCCCAAGCGTACCCATCTTCGCCGAAGACTTCGCCGCATCGTTGAGCTGCTCGATCTTCTGCTGCTGCAGCGTAGCCAACTCTATATTCACCACCTCGAGAGACTTCTCCCGTATCTCATCTTCGGAATCGTACTGGCTCATGCTGAAGGAGCCGATCAGCTTCTCCTCCATCGCCTTCGGGAGCTCAGGCTTGATCACCGGCAGGATCGTTTCTTCGTCGCCGCAGATCACGAAGTGCTGCACGTTGTATTTCTTCATCACCTCTTCCAACTCCGCGACAACCTCCTTCGCGTGCTCCAGATGGAATTTCTCCCGCCGCCGTGCAAATCGCTGTTGCGACCATCCGCCCGCCTGCGCTGCCTGCGTCACCTCGTTCTGGATCGATTCGACCTTGCTGTCGACATCGACGTCCGAACGTATCCGAGTCTCGCCGCCGAATACATAAATGTCTGCCTTATTCTTGTCCGCCCAGAGCACGGCGTAGCGCGGGTTTTCGTTCACGGCCCTCGCGAGCGGGAATATATGCGGACGATCCAGCGAAAAGAACTTGCTCTCCGGGAACGCCACGTCGAGCTGCACCACCTCGAAGAAATCGGGGTCGCCCATTTTCGTGAATATCGCTATCCCGTTCGCCGCCGCGTCGGCTTCGTTCTCGACGAAGTCGTTGATCCGCTCCGCCGTAGCGTTGAACTGTGCCAGCCCGGCTTCGTCTTCTTTGTATTTTTGCTCTTCTTCCGAAAGCGGATTTTTCAGCCAGATCGGATAGAGATCGCGGCCGTTCTGGCCCGGCTCGGCGTTTAGGTAAATGCTGAAGAACGGTGCCCCGTCCGGCTCCATCGAACCAAGTTTTTCGATCAAATTCGTTATCTTCATATGTTTAAACACAATTCAAGCGGACCAATAAATACTCGCCCCGGCCCTTCACTTCCTGGGCTAATGCTACTGGTCCGCTTGTGGCCGATCCGGGCAGCGGCAAAGTAGCCCGGTTCAGACAGTCCTTCTAGATTCCCATTCCTTCGTGTTCGCTCGGCATCTGCCCCATATTCTGCGCGCTGCTCCGGTCGCTGCCGCCAAAATGCGATTTCGCCTCGTGCAGCAACCCCTTGGCGCGATTGCTCAGGTCCTTCGAGCGGCCCTCGAATCCTTGTCTCAGGTCGTTCGACAGTCCATTCATCTTGTCCTGCATCTGAGCTCGCCGAGTGCGCCCCTTCTCCGGATACATGAAGTACATCAGTGCGGCTCCAGCCCCGCGGCCGCCCAATATCGTTAATAGTCTGCCCATCTCTGTATTCCCCCTACGTGTGTGCGTCCTTTAGGACTTCTTACGGCCCGAACCGCCCGGATTCTTGCCGCCGCCGTCCTGTTTATTCACCGTCGCCCAAGCCCTCTTTTCGGCCTCATCCTTTCCAACGCCGCGATTCTCGTATCCCTCGGCGATATGGTCTGCTTTGCGTTCCTGCTTGTCCGTGTATTTGCTGGTCCCGTCTTTTTTCGTCGGCATTTTTGTTTCCCCTTATCACTATCTAGTAAAGCTCGGCCAGCGTCCGTCCGCTTTCCGACACTCGCGACCTAAGAAAGATCTTGTCCGCCCGGTGATAGATGTTCATCCCCGCGGGCTT
>JAEZJR010000311.1 GCA_023415725.1 Acidobacteriota bacterium | reverse complement strand
AATCGATGCTTCGCCGCGTTGCTGGTCCAAAATTAAAAGGGCGGTTCTGCCGCCCTTTTCCTATGTCCTCCACATGAAAGTTCGGGTTCCGTTCGATAGGACATCATGCCTCTACGATTTCAACCTTTGTTTCTATTAGATTCTTAGGTATCAACGCAGGGAAGTACGCCATTATCTCCTCCACTTTCGGCCTTCCCCCTGCGAAACCGGTCACAGCCGGCGGCCCCGTGAGGATCAGGGGAGCAAGCTCCTTAGTGAATCTCTCAACATCAGCTTTACTCTGCCCGCGAACGCCAAAACGCAGCTGCACTTCCGGAATGTCCGCGGACGGTTCGCCGGTGAGGTGGCCATGAGTGGCGTTTACGCCTACGAATTCGGTTAGGATCAGATCGAACTTCAGTCCCAGACGTTCCAACCTTTCGCGGAGGATCTTATCTGCCGCTTGTGCCTTCGCGTAGGCGTCCGGCCATGCGTAAACGAGCGTCCCGACCGCCTTCCAGCCTGCCGAATATGCGATCGAAACCTTATAGAATTCCGTGCTCGGTGCCCCTGTTATCCCGAAAACCTTTACGCGATCCTTTCCGGCTTCTTCCAGGTGGATCGACGAAAAATCGGCAACCACATCCGGCGTGATGTAAGACTTCGGATCGCCCATCTCGTAAAGGAGCTGTTCCTTGACCGATTGAACATTGACGCGTCCGCCCGTGCCCTCGTGTTTCGTGACGATGAATTCGCCATTCGCCGACGCCTCGACGATGGGGAAGCCGACGTTCGCCATATCCGGAATCGTCTGCCAATCATATTGGCAATTGCCGCCCGAGGACTGTGCACCGCATTCGATAATGTGCCCGGCGATCGTACCGGCTGAAACGAGATCCCACTGATCGAATTTCCAGCCGAATTCGTGCATCAGCGGCGCGAGGGTCAAACCCGTGTCGGTCAGGCGCCCTCCCACGACGATCTGTGCGCCGCGGTCGAGAGCTTCAACAAGGCCTGCCGCCCCCAGATAAACGTTCGCCGACTGCACCTTATCGCGGACGGCTGCGAGCGGCTCGCCGGTCTCCATATTCGTGATCTCGATCCCGCGTTCGGCGAATTCGTCGAGCCGCCCGAGGATGTCGTCCCCAGTGATCACCCCGATCTTCACCTTCCCGCCAAGCCCCATTTCGCGGGCGACGTCGCGGATCGCCTCGGCGCAGCCCGGCACGTTCACACCGCCCGCGTTCGAGAGCACCTTGATGTCCTTCTCGACGCAATCCGGCAATATCTCCCGCATCAGCGTCACGAAGTCACGGGCGTATCCGGCCTGCGGGTCGCGGGCCCGCTGCTTCTGGACGATACTCATCGTCACCTCTGCGAGGTAATCCAGCATCAGGTAATCGATCGGCCCGTTCCGCACCTGATCCACAGGCGCAGTAAGCAGATCTCCCCAGAATCCCTGTCCGCTGGCGACTCTAACCGTTTGTTTCATAAAGGATTAATTAGAGAACAAAAAGAAAGGGCGGTCAACAAACGCTGCCACCCTTAGGTCAAAGTTATTGAAAACCACTACGGTTTTTCGCTGCTCTTGCCGGTAACGGCGTCGCGAGTCATATCTGCGCCCTTCTTCGTTGCGTACCAGACCCGCTTCGATACCCATTTTGAACCGTCCCACGTGGTAACGGTGAAATACTTGCCGCCTTCGTAAGCATCACCTGCGACGTTCTCGGTTACACGAACGGCCTTGTTGCCGAACTTCTTGGATTTCGAGGCACCGACCTTGGCGGCCTCTTTCGTTGTGTCTGCCGCCTTATCGACCCCACCCGAAACTGCGTCGCCGGTCTTCTTTGCGGCATCGACAGTCACGTCTTTAGTCTTTTCAGCGGCGTCTTTTGTGACCTCTTTGGTCTTCCCGGCCACGTCTTTTGCCTTCTCGACGATCTGGGCCGAAGCCGACGCGTACGATAGGCATACGACGACAAGCGCTAAGAGGAATCCGGATGCGAGTTTCTTCATTTCAAACCTCCAATATTGTCCTAAATCGGTCCACTTGCGGATCAACAATGGAGGAATAGCAGAATGTGTGCCAATCAGAAATGACCGGTCAACCTTCCGCCCGCACATGCTCGCGAATGTAGCTGACGATGTCCTCAGTCGATGTGCCCGGAAGGAAGACCTCCGCGATGCCTTTTTCCTTTAGGTCGGGGATGTCCTCGCTCGGGACGATACCGCCGACGAGAACAAGCGTGTCGTCCATGCCGTTTTCACGCAACAGGTCAACTATGCGGGGGCAGAGGGTTTTATGGGCTCCGCTAAGGATCGAGATCCCTACTGCGTCCACATCTTCCTGCAGCGCCGCGGATGCGATCATCTCGGGCGTCTGGCGTAGGCCAGTGTAGATCACTTCCATGCCCGCGTCGCGGAGTGCACGGGCGATCACCTTCGCACCGCGGTCGTGCCCGTCGAGCCCGGGCTTAGCTACTAAAACACGTATCTTGCGTTCGCTCATTTGCCTCTAAGTATATTAATGGACAAACCTTGCGAGCAAACCGTCGTTTCGGATGAACGGTTTGATCTCGGCCCAGGAAAGTCTCAGTTCGCTTTCCGGTTCCAGAGCCTGGATCACGTGCGGGAACCCGTAATCGTAGAAAAATGCGACTCCGGCCATATCCGCCGCGAAACCTTCGAGATCTTTCGCCTCGAAGTTGGTATTTTCAAAGAGTTGTTTCGGGTCTCCATCACCGAAATCAGGTTCCGCCTTCATCACCTTTATCGCTTCCGCAATGGCGGCGTCTTGCTTCTTTTTGACCAACCTGGCCAGGCCCTCAAGATCGGTGAAAACATCCGCCGCAGACTGCCGCCTCCCGGTCGTGGTATCAACCACAACGTATTTCGTCACGCCGTCGGAGTATGCTCCGCTCCCCTCCATCCACAACATCACGGTAAGCATTCCACGGTCGTTATATACGACAGAGAAATCCGATTCGGAGAGCCATTGGATCTCGCCCATTTCCTCCTTCAGGTCGATCTCAAGCACCCTTACCGGGTCGATCAATGCCGTGATCGTTCTCGAGAGCGCGGGTGTGGAGGCCTTCACTGTTGGGCGGCGGATCGAAAATGTGCGCTTGTAATCACTTATCGGTTTGGGCCTCGTGTATGTCTGGGTCTTCCCCGTAACCACGACCTTTTGGGCCGTGATGGGTAGGGAACATACGGCGACGGCGAGAGCGAAAAGGAGGATCGTTTTTGCCTTCATAAGATATGGCACCGCCATGGTTCAGCGGTCCATGTTAGGGGACGCGAAAACGCAGCGTAATTTGCCGCGGATCGTATCTCGCTGCTTCATCGCCTGCCACATTTCCACCCAGGCGTGTGTGTTGATCCAGAGCGGATTGTAGCTTTCGACCGGCTTGATGATGCCGTAGCGAGGTTCCTCCGTCTCACCGACGAACGAGCCGAAAATCCGGTCCCATATGATGAGCACCCCAGCGTAATTCTTGTCCAGGTAGGGATTATTCACGCCGTGATGAACGCGGTGATGGGAGGGTGTGTTAAGGACCCATTCCAGCGGGCCGAGGGTCCGGATGAATTTCGTATGGATCCAGAATTGGTAGATCAGGTTGAAACCGTGCATTACCGCAAACATCCACGGAGCGAAACCGAGCAGCATCACCGGCGCGTAGAAAACCCAATGCAGCAGCCCCGAGAACCAGCTCTGCCTCACCGCGACGCTCAGGTTATAAAACTGGCTTGAATGATGGACAACGTGGAAATTCCAAAAGAGTCGGCATTCATGGCTGAAACGGTGGAACCAGTAATATGCGAAATCGTCGACGAAGAAGAGGATCGCCCATGTCCACCAGGCATCGGCGGGGAATTTGTAAGGAGCAAGCGAATAAGCGAACGCGTATATCGCACCGATGAACAACCCGAACAAGGCCCCAAAAGCCACGCTCACGAAACCGATCAGAATGTTATTCCATGAATCCCTCGCCAGATATGCCTCAGGGTCGCGCCGCCGGGCGTACCAAGTCTCGATCGCTATCATAAGCGCGAAGATCGGGATCGAAATGACGACGGGGTTGAGCATGCTTTATCTATTGTAATACCGAACGCAAGTAGTTTCTTAGCTGGAAGCAGAGGGGCAAGTTGACAGTAGTAGGCCATACACCAAGAGTAGATCGAACGAGGAAGATGGGGTAATGGAACGCGTTGCAAACGAAGCGGTTAAAAGGGCAAGTCGCGCGTTTCCGCAAAAGGAGTTTTAGGTTATTCTTCCGGTGAGTTCATATGAAAAAGGCTTTGAAGATCGTGGTCGTGGCGTTGGCGGTGCTTTTTGTGTTCGCCCAGTTCATCAGGCCGGACTACTCCAATCCTCCGATCGTCCCGGAACAGGAGATGGCTTCCTCAATGGAAGTACCCGCAGAAGTATCCGCGATCTTCGAACGGTCGTGCATCGATTGCCATACCAGTAAGACGACCTACCCCTGGTATTCGCAGGTAGCTCCGGTCTCGTGGTGGCTAAAGAACCACATAAACGAAGGGCGCCATGAGCTCAATATGAGCGAGTGGGGCACTTATCCCGACCGCAAAAAGTCCAAAAAGCTCGAGGAGATCTGCGAGCAGGTCGAGTCTCGTGAGATGCCCTTGCCGTCCTACACCTGGATACACCGAGATTCGTTGCTTTCCGACGAAGACATAAAAACGATCTGTGACTGGACCAAAGCCGAACGAGCAAAAATACCCACCGCCCAGTAGACAAAAACTTGTTGTTGCGCCGCCACACGAAAGCGGCTAATATTCTCGCGGTAGCTCCCCCAAGGATCTAGCTCACTACTCTTCCCGTAAACGCGAAAATGAAAAAAACTATGAAGACGGCGATGGCCGTTTTGTGCGTGATGTGCGCGCTGAGCGTGGGTGTGTCGCTGGGCCAATCGGACGAGGAGTTCGAAATATTCCGCCTGGTAAATAGCGAACGTGCGAAGCAGAGACTCCGGCCGCTCGCATGGGACGACGATGTCGCGGACGTCGCCCGCGACCATTCGCGGCAAATGGCAAGGCAGAACTTCTTTGCCCATCAAGATCCCAAGGGCCGGACCGTGGTCGAAAGGGCAGAACAAAGGAACGTCCGCAACTGGTCGAGGATCGGGGAAAACCTCTTCATGTGCGACGAGATCGACGGGTTCGAGCGATATTCGGTCCGCGGATGGCTCAAATCCTCATCGCACCGACGGAACATGCTAAACCGCGAATGGTCGACCACAGGGATCGGTGTTTTCCGTTCGCGAGACGGGCGGATCTACGTCACACAGGTTTTCATTTCCTGACCCGATCACCCGGAAGGCAACTTCGCGGAACGATCTCCGCGATCCATTCGTAACCTGTGATATAACGATGGCGTGGCGAAGGTATTTGAACCTCGCATGCGATCACAGGAGCTGCGAATGTACTGCCCCAATTGCGCACAATCCAACAAGAGCGAGCAACGGTTTTGCCGAAAGTGCGGGCTCAATCTCGAATCGATCTCGGTATCGCTTTCACACCAGTTGAACGACGGCGGCATCGAGCCTGCTGACCGGAGGCTCGAACTATTCGGAAATATCATTTTCGGCGGCTTGGGTGTCGTCGGTATTGCTGCCGTAGTGGGAATGATCTACACGATCATCACCGGTTTTATCCTCTCCGGCAAAGGCGTCGCGTTCGGCATAATCGTATCGCTACTGATCTTCTTCGGAGTACTGGCCATCGCCTGGGTCATACTTAACGAGGGTCGAAAGGAAAAGGAAAAGAAAAAGAAGCAGACCCGTACGGCCTTCCGACACGAGCCCGAACTTGTAACCGCCAAGACCTCAAAACTCCTCCAAACGGGTAAATTCGAACCGGTGCCGAGCGTCGTCGAGGACACAACAGAATTACTTCACGTCGAGGCAGTCTCCCGGAAAGACTGAATAGAATGCCGTCACGATAAACACGCGTCCTTTACCTGTGTTTATCGCAACTAGGGTTCGGAATTCGTTTGCGGTAAAATAAACTCTTATGCCGCAAATGAAGATCGTGCATTATCCGGAGCCGGTGCTCCTGACCGTGGGAAAACCGGTCGGCGAGGAACACTTCGGTCCGGACTTCGATCGTGTAATATCCGACATGTTCGACACGATGCGCGCCGCCGGCGGGGTCGGACTCGCGGCGCCGCAGGTGGGCATCTCGAAGCGGTTTTTCGTAATGGACGTGCCGGATGAAGAGGGCAATTCGAATCCGCTGACCCTCGTCAATCCGGAGATCGTCAGCGTGGAGGGCGAACAGGTCGGCGACGAAGGCTGCCTTTCGTTTCCGGGGCTTTATCAAACCGTAAAACGCGACATGCGCGTTATCGTCCGGGCACAGGATGTAAAAGGCTCCGAGATAGAACTCGACATGACCGATCTCGCCGCCCGCTGCATCCTCCACGAAACGGACCACTGCGACGGCATCGTCTTCCTCGACCGCATGACCGCGTTAAAGCGGGAATTGGCGAAACGTAAGATAAAAAGACTGCAGAAAACCGGAAAGTGGGATTAGATCACTCCGCATAACGAGAACACTACTATGCAAACACAAGAAGTATTGGACGAATTCAGAAACGAACCGTTTACCGATTTTTCCAGGCCGGAAAACGCCGAAGCGATGAAGGCGGCTCTCGAAAAGGTGAAGAGCGAACTCGGTCGCGAGTACCCGGTCGTCATCAATGGCGAGAAGATCACGATCGACGGCAAGTTCCAGAGCTACAACCCGGCGAACAAGACGGAAGTGGTCGGAGTGTTCTCGGAAGTAGATGACGACGTTTCTCTAGTGGAGAAGGCGATCGACTCCGCTTGGGATGCATTCAAGACCTGGCGGAACGTGCCCGCGGCGGAACGTGCCGAATACCTCTTCAAGATCGCCGATGTGATGCGCCAGCGTAAACACGAGCTTTCGGCGTGGATGGTCTATGAGGTCGCGAAGACCTGGGCCGAAGCCGACGGCGACACCGCCGAGGCGATCGATTTCATGGAATTCTACGGCCGCGAAATGCTCCGCTGGTCGCAGGAGCAGCCCGTCACGAAGATCCCGGGCGAGAACAACAGCCTCGAATACATCCCGCTCGGCGTTGGGGCCATCATTCCGCCGTGGAATTTCCCGCTCGCGATCATGTCCGGCATGACGATGGCGGCAGTCGTTGCGGGCAACACGGTAGTCCTGAAACCGTCGTCCGATTCGCCGACGATCGCCGCGAAGTTCATCGAGATCCTGGAAGAGGTCGGTCTGCCGAAGGGCGTCGTGAATTTTGTCACTGGAAGCGCTGCGACCGGCGAGGCGATGACCACAAGCCCGAAGACCCGGTTCATCTCTTTCACCGGTTCGAAGGGCGTCGGGCTTCACATCAATGAGGTAGCCGCGAAGCCTCGCGAGGGCCAGATCTGGATCAAGCGGGTCGTGGCAGAAATGGGCGGCAAAGACGCGATCGTTGTCTGCGATGATGCCGACCTCGATTCGGCGGCTTCCGGAGTCGTCTCGGCGGCTTATGGATTCCAAGGCCAGAAATGTTCTGCTTGTTCGCGGTTGATCGTCGACGAAAAGGTGCACGATGAACTGCTCGAAAAGATCGTGGCGCTAACCGAGAAGCTCAACATCGGTCAGCCGACCGAAGGTTCGACCAACGTGGCCGCGGTCATCAACAAACGTGCCTTCGACAAAACGCTCGAATATATTAAGAAGGGCACTGAGGAAGGCGGCCAGATCGTCACCGGCGGGACGGGCGACGAGTCGCAGGGGTACTTCATCGTCCCCACGATCGTCGACAACGTGAAACCGGGCGACACCATCGAGCAGGAGGAGATATTTGCTCCGGTACTTGCCGTGATCAAGGCCCGGGATTACGATCACGCTCTCGACATCGCGAACGGGACTGAGTTCGGGTTGACCGGGGCGGTCTACTCGAATTCGCAGGAGAGGCTCGATCGTGCACGCCGCGAATTCCACGTCGGGAACCTTTACCTCAACCGCAAGTGCACCGGTGCTCTCGTCGGCGTGCATCCGTTCGGCGGGTTCAACATGAGCGGAACCGACTCCAAGGCCGGCGGCCGTGAATACCTGCTTCAATTCATGCAGGGCAAATCCATCTCCCAGAAGATATGATCCCAAGCTACAAGTGTATGGCGAGTGCTCTCACGCTCGCCTTTCTATTCTTCGCTTCGACGGCCGGAGCACAGACAGCAGCCCGCCGTTCGACAGCGAGAGCCCCCATATTCGCGGTCCTCGGCGACGGGACGTCGATCGAGCCTATCGGCTACGTCGACGGCCGCGGGCGGATGACGCCGGCCATCGACGGCGGGTCCGAAAGGCGTGTTCTGAACGCCTTTCACAAGACATATTTCGCCAAGGGAAAGACATACCCGCTGATCTTCGGCGGCGCGTCTGCCGGGCTGGTAACGGTCACTTCGTCCGACCCTTCTGCCGAATGCATTAACTTCCTAGGTAAGGTCACCACTAAAACGACAAAAACACCCTTGAAGGGAAATGTGATGGCCCTAGCTACGGCGATAAAGCTATCAAAACCGGGAAGCGGCGTTCGTAGGTTGCCGACGCCCGCTGAGCGTTCGGAGATCGAGACGTTGATCCGGGCCGAATACGCAAAGAACGGTGTGCCCGAATCCGCCACCGCGAATTTGCGTTCGCACAATTTGACCGCATTGGACGTTGATTCCGACGCGAATGCGGAACTTGTCGGAACGTATTGGGTGGACCTTTCGCCAACCGACCGCGGGCTCCTCTTCTTCATTGCCCACCGCGGTGCCGACGGAAAATACGTGTTCGGGCATTCCGAATATGGGAAGGTCGCGCAGTCCGAAACCATGAGCGAAGACATCAAGGATGTAGACAGCGGCGTTTACCACGAGCGGCTTTTGGATATCTTCGATGTTGACGGAGATGGCGTTTCGGAGATCTTTACTTACGTGATGTCGTTCGAAAGCGCCGGGTTCAATGTTTACAAGCGGAAAACGAACGGCTGGGGCCTGCACTTCGAGACCTCCAACTACCATTGCGGTTATTGATGCCGAACGTGTTAAAAGGTAAAAGGCGCTTCTTGAGCGCCTTTATTTTTGTTTTGGGATGAAGATCGTATTCATGGGAACGCCGCAGGCAGCCGTGCCTTCGCTGGAAGGGCTTTTGGCGGACGGGCACGAGGTCGTCGCGGTTTACACGCAGCCGGACCGGCCCTCGGGCCGTGGGAACAAGGTCGTCTTTTCGCCCGTCAAGCAGTTCGCTATCGACCGCGGGATTCCCGTGCTGCAGCCGACCAAGATCCGGACACCGGAAGCTTTGGAGGAATTCAAAGCTTTCAGCGCGGACGTAGCAGTCGTCGTAGCTTACGGGCGGATATTGCCGGAGACCTTCCTGAATGCGTTTCCCAATGGCGCGATAAACGTTCACTTCTCGCTGCTTCCCAAATATCGCGGCGCGGCCCCCGTCAACTGGGCGATAGTGAACGGAGAAACGATCACGGGCGTCACTACGATGAAGATGGATGCCGGGCTCGACACTGGCGACATACTTCTTCAGCGTGAGACCGAAATAGGTTCGAATGAGAACGCGGTCGACCTGATGGACAGGCTGTCCCATATAGGGTCTCAACTGCTTTCAGAGACACTGTCTCAACTGAATGCCATAACCCCGCGACAACAGGACCATTCGTCGGCGACGCTGGCTCCGATAATGAAAAAGGAGGATGGGAAATTCGAATGGTCGATGCCGGCGGACGAGATCGCTCGTCGCGTTCGCGGGTTCCAGCCGTTCCCGACCTCGTACACGTTCTGGGATGGGAAGAAGTTGACACTTTGTAACGTGACGGCCCAGGAGTCCGGAGGACCTGCCGCAAAGCCCGGTACGGTCCTGGCAGCCAAGGGCGACGACCTGGTGATCGCATGCGGTTTCGGCAGCACCTTGCGGGTCGAGGAACTTCAGCTTGAAGGGAAGCGGAGGATGGCCCCACGGGATTTTCTGAACGGGGTTCGTCTCACGGTGGGAGACGTGTTGGAGTGATTTTCTGTGCGGAGTTCAATAACTCACGCATCAAACCGAACGATGAGCGAGAAGTACAAGGTAATAACCTTCTACGAATTTAAGGACATGTCGACCCTCGGCGACCTCGTCGAGGTGCGCGACGCCGTTCGCCGATCGATGAAGGAATTGGAAGTTGTCGGCACCATCATCATGGCTTCGGAAGGCTACAACGCGACCGTTGCGGGGCCGGTAGCACGGATCGATGAATTCATCCTCGGTCTCGAAAGTCGCTTTAATACCACTCTGATTTTCAAAGCTTCGTATACGGATACACTTCCGTTCCGAAAAGTTGACGTAAAGATCAAGCCGGAGATCGTCACGCTGAAACGCCATGTGGATATCAAGCTCGGTGCCGGAACGCACATTGCCCCGGAAGATTGGAACAGGGTAATTTCCTCGGATGACGTGGTCGTTCTGGATACCAGGAACGATTACGAATTTCGCACCGGCACATTCGCGGGCGCGGTCAATCCCCAAACGGAGAAATTTAGCGAGCTTCCCGAATACATCGAGAAGAACCTCGACCCCGAACGCCACAAAAAGGTCGCGATGTTTTGCACTGGCGGCATCAGGTGCGAAAAGTTCGCGCCGTACATGAAGTCGCTCGGGTTCGAAGAGGTGTATCAACTCGAGGGCGGGATCCTGAAATATCTCGAAGTCGTCCCGCCGGAAGAGCATTTGTGGAAGGGTGAGTGCTTCGTGTTCGACGGGCGAGTAACGGTCGACCAAACGCTATCCAAGGGGCAGGCCCCCGATCTCTCGCAAATTTCGCAGGAAAGCGACAAGTAATGAAGATCTCGCCCGCCCGAACCGCAGCCTTCGATGTGCTGTTGAAGATCTTTCGCGACGGCGGGTATTCTTCGATCTTGCTGCCTGCCGCTGAGGCGGACCTGAGCGAGCGAGACCGCGGCCTCTGCCACGAACTGGTGATGGGCGTTCTTCGGAATCGACTCTTGCTAGACGCGGTTATCGACCGATTCTCCGGTGGCAAGAATCTCGATCTCGAGGTGCGTACCGCTTGCGAGATCGGCCTTTATCAGATCCTTCATCTCGAAAAGATCCCCGGCTACTCAGCAGTGAATGAAAGTGTCGCCCTTGTGCGGCGTGCGAAGAAATCCTCCGCGAAGGGCTTCGTGAACGCACTCTTGAGACGGGCATCGAACCTAGCAAAAGGTGACGAGTTCTCCGATGAGACTGAACGAATTTCCGTTCAGACCTCGCATCCGCGTTGGCTGATCGAAAAATGGGTGAAGGATCGCGGAATGGAGGCTACAGAGGAACTTGCCACTGCAAACAACACCAGACCGACGGCAGCGTTCAGGATCACCCGAAAAGGCATCGCTGAGGGTCTAGAAGCCCAAGCCGACTGGAATGGATCACTGATCGTTACCGGATGCTACTTAACTGAAAGGATCTCGTCCGAACTGCGGGACCTGTCCGATCGGGGCCTGATTTATTTCCAGGATGAAGGCTCTCAACTCGTTGGCAGTCTCGTAGATGTAAAGCCCGGTTCAAAGTTCCTTGATGTCAGTGCCGCCCCTGGCAGCAAAACGACGATGACCGCCGCGCGTTCGGCGAATGACGCCCTGTTCGCGGCGGGTGATGTCTACCAATCACGGGCCCGCATTCTTAAAGCCAACTGCATCAAACAAGGGGTCGATAACGTCTGGATCGTTCGGTACGACGCGGAAGTGGCCCTTCCGTTTGCCGACGGGGAATTCGACATTGTATTGCTTGACGCCCCCTGCTCGGGTACCGGTACGATCCGGAACAATCCGGAAATTCGATATTTTCTGAAGCCCGGCGATTTCGAAGAACTTCACGGCAAACAACTGGCGATGCTCCGGAACGCATCAAAAATGGTCAAGAGCGGTGGCAGGCTGATTTATTCGACCTGCTCGCTCGAGCCGGAAGAGAACGAACACGTTTTGGCGGAGTTTCTGTCGGGAACCAGTGATTTCACGATTTCCAGGCCGTCCGTTCCCGTCGAATACGTCACGAATGCCGGATTCGTGCGGACGTCGCCGGAAAAGCACCGCATGGACGGGTTCTTCGCGGCGGTTCTGGAGCGGGGATGAGCGGGCGACAATTGCCGTTCGCGAGGTTACGTATTTACCGCAAAATGTTAATATTTCCCGAAGGAGTCTGGGTTTGAGCATACTATCAAGATCATTTTCGGCGATCGGCAAGTTGGTCTTCGTCGGTGTGTTGCTGTTAGCGTTCTTCGGCGGGATGGTCGGCGTAGTTTATATGTCGCTGTCCGGATCGGAGATCAAGGTCCCGGACCTCGTCGGCAAGGATTTCGTCGAGAGCGAGAAGGAACTCGCCGCCATGGGGCTGAAGATCAAAAAGAGGGCCGATCGCCCAAGCCCCGACAAGATCAACACCGTCCTGGAACAGCTCCCTAAACCCGGTGAAACGGTGAAAACAGGCCAGATGATCCTGGTCGTTGTCAGCAAGCTTGGTGGAGAAGGCGAGGTCGCCCCGCCCACTTTGAAGAAAGATACGGACGAGGACGACAGCGAGAAGATCGAGGAGATGACCTCGGATAAGCCGAAGAAAAAGACCAACTCCAACACTAACAAGAAAAAGGCCGACACGACGCGCGACGTGATCTCGAACACCTCCACGTCGAATTCGAACGATTCAAAACAAACAGACGACACCGATAAGAAGGAGCCGGCCGACAAGAAGCCGGACAGCGACAAGGGCGATAAAGGCGACAAGAAAGAACCGGCGCCGAAAACCCAGACTTCACCAACTTCTCCGCGTGTGATCATCACCAAGCCGAATTTGGATGGGCCTAAGTCGCGGCCCCGGTAAGTCGTAAATTAAGCAACGGTAGGGTACCTTTGGGCAACAAAGTACAGGAAAATCTTCGTGTGTTTGATATCGCGCCGTCGATCCTTTCGGCGGATTTCTCACGCCTCGCCGAGGAAATTCGTGCGATCGAGGAAGGCGGGGCCACCGTGCTCCACGTCGACGTGATGGATGGGCATTTCGTTCCCAACATCACCATCGGCCTTCCGGTCGTCAAATCGCTCCGGAAAGCGACCGAGATGACGATCGACACGCACCTGATGATCACGGACCCCGGCCGTTACGCCGTGGAATTCGTAAAAGCCGGTGCGGACATGGTTTCCGTGCACGTCGAAGCGGATGTGCACCTGAATCGGACGCTCGTCGCGATCCGCGAGGCCGGCGGAAAGGCCGGGATCGCCATCAACCCCGCGACACCGCTCGTCGCACTCGAAGAGGCTCTGCCGTACGCCGATTTCGTGCTGTTAATGTCGGTCAATCCTGGTTTCGGCGGACAAAAGTTCGTGCCGACCTCGATGGACAAGCTTCGCCGGCTTCGGCGGATCATCACTGAGCGCGGGTTGTCGGTGCGGATAGAGATCGACGGCGGTATCGACGCGGATAATATTTCGGAAATTGTCGAGGCGGGGGCGGAGATCATTGTCGCCGGCTCTGCGGTCTTCGGCGGCGGGAAGCCGACCGAGGCTGTAAAAACCTTGATAGAACGTGCGACCGTTTGGGTCTGACACAGATGGATCTTATGGAACGTAAGCTTTTCAAAAGCATGATCGCGACGCTCGCGGTCGCGGTAATTTTTGCCGCCGGGGTGATCGCCCAGCAAAAACCCGGTGACGGGACGCCTTCACAGCGCCTTGAGGTGATGCGCCAGAAACTCGAAACGATGCGGCGTTCGCTGAACGGGATCGCGTCCGTGCTCAAGGAAGAGAACAAAGAGAGTTCCAAGGACGACAAGTCGAACCTTGATTCGCCGCTCGCCCGGGTCCAGAGTCTTGAAAAAGAGGCTGGACGGCTCGCATCGGAAGTGAATAGCCTTCGCGGCCGCATCGACCGTGCTGACAAGTTCGAGATGAGCGACGTGGACCAACTCGAGTCCGCCGTAAGCGAACTTATGACCAGGGTCGACGCGATCCAGCTTGAGACCGCGAACGCCCGTGCCGCCACGGACTCGCCCGAAGGCAAGTCGCGTGACGTCAAGAAAAAGAAAAAATTCCTCGGTATCTTCGGCGGGGGCGGCAACGACGAATATGATGACCTTATCGGCACCGTCGCTCCGGGCCGCGACAGGCAGCTCTTCATCGAGGCCACCCGGGAGATCCGCAAAAAGCGTTACGACGTCGGCCGATTGCTCTTCCAGACGATCATCACCACATATCCCGATTCGCCCTACCTGCCGATGGCGAAACTCGCGGTAGCCGACTCGTTCTTCCTCGAAGGCTCTACCAGCTCACTGATCCAGGCGATCGCCGCGTATCAGGATTGGCTCACGTTCTTCCCGACGCACCCTTTGGCGGACCGCGTTGTGCTCAAGATCGGTGAATCGGAAATGCGGCAGATCGGATTGCCGGACCGCGACGCCACGCGTGCGAAGCGTGCGGAAACACGGTTGAAGGCCCTGCTCCAGTCGTATCCGAACAGCATCCTGAAGGAAGAGACCCAGAAACGGCTCGACCAGGTTCAGAACAATCTCGGACTGCACAACCTGTACATCGCGAATTATTATTACGGGCAGTCGGTGGGCCAGGGTAAATCGGGCCTTAAAGGGGCTCAGTCGCGGTACCTCGAGATCCTCGAAAAATACCCGAACTTCGGCTACATGGACGAAGCTCTCTACAAACTTGCCGTCACCTACATGACCGAAGAAGAGACGGACCAGGCGGCTCGTTACTTCCAGAAGATCATCAGCGATTACCCAAACAGCGAGTACGTCGAGAAGTCGAAGGAGCAATTGAACCTTATCGGAGCTTCGATCCCTGAGCCGAACCCTGAGCGAAAAAATGTTGTTCGGCCGGACGACGGCGGGTTTTTCTCCAACTTCAAGAACCAGTTCTTCGGGATCTATCCGATGACTATCGATAAGAATGGGGTCTTGATGACCAAGGATTTCGACAAGGAAAAGTTCGAGATGATCGACCAGATCATCGAGAACCAGGGCGAGATC
>JAEZJR010000272.1 GCA_023415725.1 Acidobacteriota bacterium | reverse complement strand
TTCGCCGGCACCCTCCAGGGCATCAAAGACCAATACGGCAAGGTCGTCAAGGCCGATTCCGAGGGAACCGCAAAAAGCGACAGCCAAACCAAGGAAACTACGAAGCGCGGCGGTATCGGGGCAGGTGCGGGTGCGATCATCGGTGCTATCACCGGCGGGCTGAAAGGTGCGGCGATCGGGGCGATCATCGGCGGCGGCGCGGGTGCCGGTTCCGTCATCGCAACCGGCCGCGAAGACCTCAAGCTGATGCCGGGTTCAACTCTCACGATCCAGTCTTCATCGCCTGTTCGAGGCGTTGAACGGGTTAGCGAGAACTAAAACGATCACGCCGATAATAACCTCAAGGACGCTTTTCGAAGGCGTCCTTTTTGTTACCGCGATTCGGTCCTTTTCCACACCTCAGTAGGCAAAGATGGTCGCCTTTGTCGGCACCGTAATAGAGGCAGGCGGAATATGATCTTAGACTTTCTTGTTTTTCTGCAATTATCCTAGTAGGCTCTAGTTCTCCTCTGATCCGCGTTGACGAAATTTGTAATACTACGTTTCTATATTTGCAGCTCGAATTGGCCCATGCTAGAAGACCGCTACGCAAGATCTCTATTTTCACAGGCTGGAAAATGGACCGCCATCTTTGTGGTTTCCCTTGTTTTTACAATTCAGGGACTTGCCCAGTCATCCAAGGAAAAAGACAGCAAAAGTGCTCGTGAGAAAGAACTCTATAGCGCTTCAGTTAAAGATCAAGAAGCTTATGAGCGCTTGCTCGACGTGGTGGAGAGAGGATCGATAACTTCTTCGACTTTGGCCTCGATTAATGAGGTAGTGCAGTTTCGCGAGCGATGGTGGGGCCCCGGAGGTATCGCTGCGACATCTACCGATCTATCGCTTTATGCTGCCGGGGGATTGCGTGAGGCCTACGAACTCAGGGCGAGGGCCAAGCTTCTACAGAAAGACCATGACGGAGCGCTTGCCGATTTTGCCCGATCCTTAGTGCACGTCACCGAGGATGAGCGCCAAGACGAAACTCGCATCAGCGAGACAGATTTGAAGCATTACGATAATTTACTCAAGCACATAAGCACTCACAAAACCACGGCCGAGATGATGACGGATATCGATCTCATTCTCAAAAAGGTGCCCACACTTGGAGTGCTGTATATGCAACGGTCTCTCTATCAGGATCGGCCCGACAGGACAGCGACTGACCTTGATACCGCCCTTAGGCTATCGCCAAAGGTTCCAAGGATATACGAGGTAGCTCTGGACTGGTATTTCCAACTTGGTGATGGTGAAAAGGCCTTGATGGTTCTGGATAAAGCGGTAAAAGAAATGCCCCTGATATTCCGCTTTCACCGACTTAGGGCCGACGTACTTCGCGGTGATCTAGAATCCGGCGACCTTAACCTTGCAGTTAAACGGCTGACAAAGGTCATAGAGGAGTGCTCCTGCCAGCGATCGCGGCTTTATTTCTACTTTCGTGAGCGGGCCTCCGTGAATTTTTTACTTCGAAACTTCGATGCCGTCATTTCTGACGCTTCGAGAGCTATAGACATAACTGAAGCCATGAGCGGAGGTAAACCAACGACTCCCCTCGATGACCCGGATGATTGGACCCAGACATTGCAACCGTATTTTTACCGTGCGTCAGCTTACATGGCTAAAGGCATGTATAAGGAGGCGATGCCGGACCTAAATATTCTGGTTGAACAGCAGGGTTGGGGCAGCGATTTTCAGATGCGGGCTGAAGCTCGATGTAAACTGGGTGACTTTCAGGGTGCTAAAGCGGACGAATTAAAATCGGCGGTGGACAACATCGAGATCAAGAATCCCTGCAAGCCTAAGTGATTTCCCCTCCATTGGTTTAGACGGTTCGCGATCGTTTCTGTGAAATTCATCCCCGAAAACATCGAGCAATACCGCGACCGTAAATGGCGGCGGGACGAATCCCTCAAGATCGACACTGCCGCCGATGTTGAGGCAATGGTGAACGATCTTGGTTTCTGCCTCGGGCTAACTGACGTACGTAAGAATCTTCCATCCGTCTACATTGCCGTTTGCGGCCGGCGCGACGCCCACATGCCCCGCAACGTGCAAAAGGATTACGAGGCGAGCAAGGCGTGGGTGCTGAAGGACGAGGTGATCGCCCGCGGCAAGGTCTATTACGCGAAGCTGGTCAAGGGGAACTCAATGTTCCTCGCGCCCAGGTTGGTTCCTGTATTTAACGCGATCTGGGGTGTTCCGAAACGGAAGGAAAAGGACGAACTTTCCGAAAATGCTCGTAAGGTATTGAAAGTGCTGAGGAAAGAATGGGAAATGGCGACCGCCGACCTTCGTGCGGAAACCGGGATCAAGGAGAAAAAAGACCTGACCGCCGCGATCGACGAGCTTCAGCGAAAGATGAAGGTCGTGCCCCAGGAGGTCGTTTACGTCCCGAAATTCACCTACATCTGGACGCTCGCCGAAGCCCGCTTCACTAACGAAATGGCCATCAAGATGGACCGTGAAACTGCAGTTCGCGAACTCGCCCGATGCTACCTATCGATGTGCGGGATGACGCTGCTTGGTGATCTGTCGCGTGCCGTCGGATTCCAGCGTTGGGAATCGGGGCGGGCGAATCACCAGCTTGTTGATGAAGGATTTGCCGAACGGCTATCTACGGGTGTGTACAAACTGGCGGCCGACTAGCCCACCTTTTTAATGATCATGTGAACCGCTCGCTCGCCCGGGGTCATATCCGTGACCTTGTACCCGAGCCGACGCATGTCCAGCCCTTGAAATAACGGTTCGCCTTCTCCTAGTAATACCGGCCGCACCGCAATGTGCATCTCGTCAATGAGCCCGGCCTCGAGGTACTGCCGGATAGTGGAGGGGCCTCCTCCGATCCGTATGTCCTTGCCGCCTGCAACTTCCATTGCCTGTTCGAGCGCAGAGTGGATGCCGTCCGTTATGA
Organism: Acidobacteriota bacterium; assembly: GCA_023415725.1. Lineage (GTDB taxonomy): Bacteria > Acidobacteriota > Blastocatellia > Pyrinomonadales > Pyrinomonadaceae > OLB17. The sequence continues at coordinate 3,258 of JAEZJR010000272.1, read as the reverse complement.
ATTGAAAGGTCGTGCCGCCCTTCATCTCTAAAGGTTCGCGGCTGTGGTGTGTCAGTACGAAGGCCGGAACGTGGTAGGGAGGCTCTTCGCCCCACCACCCTTTCCAGTTTTCGTCCGGCCAAGGCCCGCGGACCGGCCCGAACATATTCCGCCCTAGGATCCAGGCCCCTTTGCCCACCATGCTGGCTGCGGCGAAACTGTCGTCGATCCCGGTCTCACCTCCGCCACCGCTGCCGTGCTGCTCTATGAAGGTCTTCGTCGGGAAGAACCATTCCATCAACTCCGGGCCACGAACACCCAACGGATTTTCGAAGGACTGATTCGGCCCAGCGGAAAAGCCGTCTAGCGACATTCCTATCGCTTGCACCACGACCTTTGACATCAATATTTCATCAACTCCTGCACCGCCTTTTCCACATCCTCGCTTTGCGGGAGGATGAAGTCCTCCACTTGCGGGGCGTAGGCGACGAAGGTGTCGGTGGCTCCGACGCGGCGGACGGGTGCATCAAGGTATTCAAATAGCTCGTTCGAGATGCGGGCCGCGATCTCGGCTCCGTAGCCATAGGAGAGCGGGTCTTCGTGGGCGACGATCACGCGGGAGGTCTTCTTGACCGATTCCGCGATCGCTTCCCAATCGTAAGGCACGAGTGTGCGGAGATCGATGAGATCGACGGTTATGCCCTGCTGGTCGAGACGTTTTGCGGCCTGATTCGAGCGTTCGACCAAGGCCCCGAACGTGACGATGGTGACATCGTTCCCCTCGCGGACCTTCTTCGCCTTGCCGAACGGGATCAGGAACTCGTTCGAGGGGTACTGAGACTTGTTGTAAACCTGCCGGTAAAGGTGCTTGTGCTCGAGGAATAGCACCGGGTCGTCACAGCGGATCGCAGTGCGGAGCAGCCCGCTGGCGTCCAATGCGCTCGACGGGTAGACGATCCGAAGGCCGGGCGTGTGAGCGAAAAGCGTCGTGCCGGACTGCGAGTGGTAAACCGCACCGCCCTTCAGATAGCCACCCACAGGAACGCGGATCACCATCGGGCATTTCGTGTCGCCGTCGGAGCGCCAGCGGGTCACCGCAACCTCGTTGCGGATCTGCATCATCGCCGGGAAGATGTAATCGAAGAACTGGATCTCGACCACCGGCTTCAATCCGCGGATCGCCATCCCGACCGCGCGCCCGACAATGTTGGCCTCAGCCAGCGGTGAATTGAAAACACGGGCCGATCCGAACTTGCGCTGCAAGTTCGCCGTCACTTTGAACACGCCGCCCTTACCTTTTACGCGTTCGAGGTATTCTTCACGCGAAACGTCCGCCACGTCCTCACCGAAGACAACGATCCGCGGGTCACGCTCCATCTCTTCGTGCATGCAGCGGTTGATGAGGTCCACCATCGTACCGGCGTTGCCGGATAACTCCGCACCTTCTTCCGTATCGAAAAGCTTACGGTCGGTTGGGTCGACATCCGGCGAATAGACGTTCCGGTATGCCGTTTCGGGAGCGGGCTGCGGTGTTTCGACCGCGATGTCGGCCGCTTTCGTAACTTCGTCGTCTACTTCCTTGCGGAGAGCTTCGAGCTGTTCGCTCGACGCGATCCCCTCGGTCATCAGGAACTCCGCGAACGTCTTGATCGGGTCGATCGCGGCATCCGCTTCACGCTCCTCCTCGGGGCGATAGAGTTTTTCGTCGTCCGAAAGGGAGTGCGAGTAGGGGCGGATCACCTTCGAGTGGACGAATGCCGGGCCCTTCCGTTCACGGCAGTACTCGACCGCCTTTTGAAACGCATCGTATGACGCGAGCGGGTCCGTCCCGTCGACCTTTTGGATGAAGAGGTTCGGGAATCCCGCGACGAGCTTCGAGATGTCGCCGCCCGCGGTGTTCACCTCGACGGGGACGCTGATGGCGTAGCCGTTATCCTCAACGTGGAAGATGACCGGCAGTTTGAGGTTACAGGCGGAGTTCAGGGCTTCCCACCACTCGCCTTCGCTGGTCGTTCCGTCGCCGACCGACATATAAACGACCTCATCGCCCTTGAAACCGGTGATCTTGTCCTGCAATTCCTTAACGATCGAAGCACGATAGCTAGCTTCGGCGGCACCGACTGCGTGCAGGGCCTGCGAACCCGTGCAGGAGGACTGGGAAGGGACGTTCAGGTCCTTGTGGCCCCAGTGCGACGGCATCTGACGGCCGTGCGAGTTCGGGTCCTTTTCGGCGCCAACGGCGGACCAGAGCATCTCCTGCGCGGTCATGCCCAGGCCGAGCATCAGGGCACGGTCGCGATAGTAAGGGAAGAACCAATCATATCCGGGCTTCATTGCAAGGGCCGCCCCCGTTAGCACCGCTTCGTGCCCGGCACCTGAGATCTGGAAGAATATCTTGTTCTGCCCTTTGAGCTGGATCTCCTTATCATCGATCCGGCGGGACATGTACATCGTGCGGTAGATGCCGATAAGGGTCTTTTCGTCCAACCCGTGACGGTCGCGAGTGCGGGCCGGCTCAGTTTCCACAGCGGCGGCCTTGGCCGTTTCCTGGATCTTCGTTTCGGCAATATAGCCGTCCGGGATCGTGGTCTTCGCCTCTTCGGCTACCACCGTCTTCGCATTCTTATCGTTCTTATTATTATTTTTTGAATTTGATTTTTTGGCGGACGTAGACATCTATTAATTGATCCTTACAATAAATATTTCTAATGAGGATGTAACTTTTTAGGATACCAGAACGTCCCCTAGCGGGCAATTTATGGCGTTGGGCCGATCCGTTGGCCAAGACAGGAACGCAAAAAGAAAAAGCCCGCAAAAAAATGCGGGCTTCACCATATTATTTAGGTTTTACTGAGCCTTAAGCACCCATCCGTTGGGGTCAACGGTGATGTTCGTGCCGGTGACGGTGGCTCGGCCGTTTTTCATGTTCACGCGTTGGGTTTTGCCGTCGACCACCACGTCGATCGGCATCGGGAAACGCATGTTGTCTGGAGTTTCCCAGCGGAGAGTCGTGGTGTTGCCGGCGGTTTCGGTTATGAGTGTCGGGAGTTTCGGCTGGCGGAGGTATAGCTCGAAGAACCAATCGAGTTTCATCTTCGATTCCTGCTCGGCGATGCGGAGGAATTCGTCGGTGTCGGTCAGGCGTTGCTGGCGGCCGTCGGTGTAGCGTTCCATTTCCTTTTTCGGATAAGCCATTCGGCGTAACGCTCGGAAGAACGCATCGTCGCCGATCAGGTAGCGGAGCGTGTGCAGCACGACGGCACCTTTGCCGTAGATGTC